>DATIBR010000183.1 GCA_035457425.1 Terriglobales bacterium | reverse complement strand
GCCGCGCAGCTGCCGGTTCTTGTAGCCGCGCAGGTCGGTGCCGCGCGATTCTGGCGCGGCCATCCACCGCCGGGTCGCGCCCGAACTGGTAGTGCGCGAATCCACGGCGCCGTTCAAAGCTCGCATGGAGGAAGCATGATGCAACGATTGCTCGCCGCGCTCGCTCTGCTCGCCTGTTCCGCCGCCGCCCAGATGACGCCGGCGCAGCCGCAAGCCGCAACCCAACCTGCTGCGCCGCAGAGATCCGTCCAGGAACGGCTCGGCTACCCCGCCGATGCAAAGCTGCTGATCATCCACGCGGATGACTTCGGGATGTCGCACTCCGTGAACCGGGGGACGATCGATGCCTTCGAGAGCGGCGCCATCACCTCGGCGTCGATCATGGTGCCGACGCCGTGGTTCCCGGAAGTCGCCCAGTGGGCGAAGGATCATCCCGATGCCGATCTCGGCATCCACATGGCGCTCAATAGCGAGTGGACCACCTTCCGCTGGGGACCGCTGAGCGGCCCCACGGTCGTCCCCACCCTGGTGGACGCGAACGGCTACTTCCCGCTGCTCGAGAGCGACGTCCCGCCGCGCGCTGACCTGGCACAAGTGGAAGTCGAGATCCGCGCGCAGGTCGAGAAGGCGCGCGCCTCCGGCATCAAGATCTCGCATCTCGACACCCACATGACGACGCTCACCCGGTCTCCGGCGCTGTTCGAGGTCTATCGCAAGGTCGGGCGCGCCTACGGCGTCCCGGTGCTGCTGGAGCGGATTTCAGGGACCTATCGCCTGGGTGGCAACGAGCCGCCGGCAGACGCGCTGATCGACAAGGTGGTCAGCATCGACGTCGGCGTGCCGATGAAGAAGGATGCGTGGCTCGACGCATACAAGAAGATGCTCCAGCCGCTCGGCCCCGGAGTGTATGAGCTCATCGTGCACGCCGCCTATGACGACCCCGAGATGCAGGGCGCCACGGCCGACCACCCCAATTGGGGCGCCACCTGGCGGCAGCTCGACCTCGATACCATCAAGAGCAAGGAGTTCCGCAACTTCCTCAAGGACCAGAAGTTCATCCTCGTCCGGTGGCGTGATCTTGCGCGCGCGCTGCCCGAGGGCTATTCGACCATGGGTGGGCAGTAGGCGAAGGAGGCTCTATGCGCAGGGATGGCAGGAAGGTCATTACGACGGCGCTCGCGGTAGCTGTGCTGGTGGCGACCATCGCGTACGCGCAGAAGCCGCCGAAGAGATCGCACGCGGCTCCGAAACAGAAGGTCCTGCTTGCGCTCTTCGCGCATCCCGATGACGAGACCATCGTCGCGCCGGTGCTGGCGGCTTACGCTCGGCAAGGCGTCAAGGTCTATCTGATGGTGGCGACCGACGGACGCATGGGGATCATGCCGCACGCCGGCATCCCACCAGGAGACGAACTTGCCCGCGTGCGCCATGGCGAGGTCGAGTGCGGGGCGAAGGAGCTTGGCATCGAGCCGCCGATCTGGATCGGCTTGCCCGATGCGGGTCTCGCGGCGATCAAACCTGCGGTCGCCTATCCCGGCGAGCCGCTCGACAAGCTTGCGGTGGAGCTGCGCAAGCAGATCGACGAGCTCGATCCGCAAGTCATCATTTCCTGGGGACCGGAGGGAGCGTACGGCCATCCTGACCATCGCCTCGTGGGAGACGTGGCCATGCAGGTGTTCCAGGAAGGTCATGCGCGAACCAAGGGACGCCAGCTCTACTGGATCGGGTACCCGCCCGAGCGCGTGGCGAATGCGCCGCTGTGGTACGGCTTCAAGATGTATCCGACCGACCCTGCCCTGCTGACGGCCCAGGTCGCGTTCACGCAGGCGGACCTGGATGCCGCGCGCAAGGACATCGGCTGCCATAAGTCGCAGGCGACGCAGGCCATGATGGACGAGAGCTTCGCTACGCTGAAGCAGCTTTGGGAAGGCGGAGTGCTCTTCCAGCAGTGGCGCGGTCCGGCAAAGAAGAAGAAGAAGGACCTGTTCCAGAAATAGATTCCATCCAAGGAGCGAACCACCCCATGAAGGCTTCTCGGCTCTTCGGCCCCGTTGCAGTCATCGCCCTCTTCGTCTCCCTCGGTTTGGCGCAGGAGTCGAATAGCGGCGCGATCATCGGCGTGGTGAGAGACCCCACCGGCGCCGTCGTCGCAGGAGCCACGATCAACGCGCGCAATACCGCGACCAACGTGGTGCGCGAGGCGGTCTCGAATGGCGACGGCCTCTACGCCATCTCCGGGCTGGCGCCGGGCGAGTACGAGCTGAGCGCGCGCCAGGCCAGGTTTGCGACGCTCACCACGAAGGTGCAGCTCGCGGTCGGCCAGCGCCTGAACTGGGACGTTCCGCTGCGGATCGAAGCAAAGACCGACACCATCACGGTGACAGGCGAGGCCGT
>DATIBR010000182.1 GCA_035457425.1 Terriglobales bacterium | reverse complement strand
CATCACCCACACCCGCAGCAGCGGCGTCTTCTTTTCAGGATTCGCGGGATCGTCCGGGTCGGCGCGCTTCACCTGCACCGCGAGCCCCAGGATCTGGGCAAACAACATCGCCACCAACAGCGTGACGTTGCGATGGCGCGCGAACAGGTTTTCCATGGCAGGCGTTTCGAGTTTCAGGTTTCGAAGTTTCGAGTGACCGGTTTCGAAACTTGAAACTCGAAACTTGAAACTTACCGGTCACTCCGCCACGAAAACGAGATTTACTCGATCGAGATCTTGCGCAGCAGCTTGAAGTCCGACAGCATCTTCCCCGTGCCCAGCACCACCGAGCACAGCGGGTCGTCGGCGATCGAGACCGGCAGGCCGGTCTCCTCGCGGATGCGCTTGTCCAGGTTCTTCAGCAGCGCGCCGCCGCCCGTCAGCACGATGCCGCGGTCGGAGATGTCGGCGCTCAACTCCGGCGGCGTCCGCTCCAGCGCCACGCGGATAGCGTTCATGATCGTCCCCACGCACTCGCTCAGCGCCTCGCGGATCTCGCTGTCGTCCACCGTGATGGTCTTCGGCACGCCCTCGATCAGGTTCCGACCCTTGATCTCCATCGTCAGCGGCTTGTCCAGCGGATACGCCGAGCCGATCTCGATCTTGATCTGCTCCGCCGTGCGCTCGCCGATCAGCAGGTTATATTTCCGCTTCAGGTAGTTCATGATGGCTTCGTCCATCTGGTTGCCGGCCATCCGCACCGACCGCGAGTAGACGATGCCGCTCAGCGAGATGACCGCGATGTCCGTCGTCCCGCCGCCGATGTCCACCACCATGTTCCCGCTCGGCTCGGTGATCGGCAGCCCCGCCCCGATCGCCGCCACCATCGCCTGCTCCACCAGGTGCACTTCGCTCGCCTTCGCGCGATACGCCGAGTCCATCACCGCGCGCTTCTCCACCTGCGTGATCTCGCTCGGCACCCCGATCACGATCCGCGGATGCACCAGCATCTTCCGGTTGTGCGCCTTCTGGATGAAGTAGTTCAGCATCTTCTCGGTCACCTTGAAGTCGGCGATCACGCCGTCCTTCATCGGCTTGATGGCGACGATGTTCCCGGGCGTCCGCCCGAGCATCTCCTTCGCCTCCTTGCCCACCGCCTCCACGTCGCCCGTGGTCTTGTTGATGGCCACGATGGAAGGCTCGTTCACCACGATGCCCTTCCCCTTCGCGTACACCAGCGTGTTGGCCGTGCCCAGGTCGATCGCCAGGTCGCTGGAAAAGGCGCTGAAGATGGAGCGCAGATTGTGGACGCGCGAGTTGCTCGAGTGGAATCCGTTCCCTGACATGTTTTCGACTTCGCTTCCTTGTTCCTTCGTCGCTTCGGGTCGAGGGCACACCGCAACGCAGTCCGACCGCCTGCTTCTATTCGTCTGTTCTGGTGAGTGGCGCGGCCAGGAAAGACCTACGTTTGCACCCGATTGTAGTACGAATCGAAGCGGCGCTGCACTGCCGAGCCCCGCTCGTTACCTCGAACCCCTCAAACCTGGCCTTGCCCTGGCACGGAAAAACTACTGGATGACGACGCGCTTGGTCTGCGTCGCCACGCCGCCTTTGGCGTTCTGCGCCGTCACCGTGATCACGTTCTCGCCTGTCGGCAGCTGCGGCGTGTAGTACGTGAACGTGCCGTCCTCCGCGACTGCGGGGACCTCCTGCCCGTTCACCATCACGCGCGCCGCCGGTTCCGTCCGCCCATGGATGATGATCACGTGCCCGCGCTGCGCGAAATCGTCCAGCTCGAGCGGCAACTGCACGTCTGCCGACCCTTTCGGGATCACCGTGAACCGGTTCTTCTCGCTCTCGATCGACTCCTTGCCCTTCCCGTCGTAGGCGGTCACCATCCAGTAGTACGCGCCTTCCGCCATGCCGTTGATGGCGACCTCGCTGTCGCTCACCCGCTTGTCGAGCACGGTGGACGAGAAGTACGGGTTCTTGGAGACGCGCACCCGATACCCCACCGCGCTGTCCACCGGCGTCCAGGTGAATGCGACGTTGGTCTGCTTGCCGGAGACGAAGATGGGCATCATGTTCGCCGGCGTGATCAGCGTCGGCGGCCCCAATTCCTTCGTCTTGGTCATGAACTTCGAGTCCGCCTTGAACGCCACCTTCTCGTAGTTGCCGAGCGACACCGTCTCGGTGCCGCGCTTCACTTCGCCGGCGCCCTTGGTCAGCATGATCTCGTGATTGTCGGCGCGCGGGTCGTTGCGCACCTGCGCCGCCGATTGCGGGCCGAAGGTCGCCGTCGCCCCCGCCACCGTCACCTGCGACTTCGACCCGCTCGTCATGTTCGCCGTCGTCAGGTCCACCGTGCCGGTCGTCACCTGCACCGCCACCTGCGTCTGCGCCGACGCATTCGTGGAGTTGTCTTCCACCACGATCAGCGAGTCCTGCTTCACCGTGTAGTTGGTGCCGTCCGCGAACACGATCTTCGCGATCCCTTCCGAGTCCGTGCGGATGATGTCGCCTTTTTCCAGCGGCAGGTTGTAGTCCGCCGTCACCCAGGTGTTGCTGCTGGTCTTCTTCACCTTCACCGTGCCGTCGATGTTGGTGAAGTGCGCCTGCTGCTGCCCGACCTTCGCCGTCTTGCCCGGCGGCTGCTTGCCCGACCACTTGTCGAGCATCGGCCCGAACCAGTTGCCGACCTTGTCGATCCCCGCCTTCGTCTCGGCCGGGAACGCCAGGTACGCGCCGATCCCCACCAGCGCCATGAGCGCAAGGATGCTCAGCGCCACGCTGCGATACGTCAGCGTGATCCATGAGATATGGATGTCGGACTGCTTCTTCGGAGGCACGACCGCGACCCTTCGGTCTCTTGGGGTGAGCAGAGAGTACCACAGCTTAAATTGGGGGTGAATAGTGAATAACCTTCTCGGGATGCGCCCGTCCGGCCCATTTTGGGCTTGATTCATCGGCTTCTTCCACAGCATTCCCATTGCAAGCTGCGCCTGCTTCTGCCACACTGTCCTGCCCCCGAGAATCCTCCAGCAAGAGACATGGCAGACCTCCAGAACCGATGCGGCAGCCCGCTCGCACTTTGCGGGAGGCCTTCATGAGCACCACCGAGCGATTCCCGGTGACCGGACACCGCCCCGGCGTGGCGAGCGGCTTGGCGCGCTTGAGTGCGGTCATCGACCGCCTTCCTGCCGCCTTCTTCAGCCGCGCCAACCAGCTGATCATCGACGCCCTGCTCTCCTTGGGCACGCTGTGGTTCGCGTACCTGCTCCGCTTCGACGGCGTCGTCCCGCGCGACCAGCGCGCCATCATGTGGTCCTGGCTGCTCCTGCTGCCCTTCCTGCGCCCCGCGCTGATGTGGGCGCTCGGCGGGTACGACCGCATCTGGCGCTACTTCAGCCTGCGCGATGCCTTCGTGCTCGCTTTCTCCTCCGCTGCCGCCACCGTCGTCATGCTGGCCGCACGGCTCGGCTTCGGCAGGACCCTCTGGTTCTGCAGCCTGCCGTTGACCGTCATCGCCATCGAGTACCTGCTGTATCTTGCCGGCGGCACCATGGTCCGCGCCCTGCGCCGCGTCACCTTCGAGACCTCGCGCGCCGGGGGTCCTGTCCTGCGCGCCCTCCTGGTCGGCGGCCCCGACCATCTCGCCGAGGCTCTGCGCCGCGTCAGCTCGTACACCGACCTGAAGATCGTCGGACTGCTCGCGCCCGACGCCCAGGTCCAGGGCCTGCGCATCGGCGGCTTCCCGGTCATGGACGAGCCCGCCGCCCTCGCCCGCATGCTTACGTCCCACTCCATCGACGCCGTCCTCATCGCCGATGCCGGCATTCCGTCGCTCGGCGAGCTCGTCTCCACCGCCACCGAATTCGGCGTCGACGTGCGCCTGCTCCCCAGCACCCACAGCGTCTTGAGCGGCGAGGTCCGCACCCACGTCGCCACCACCGCGGAAAAAGTCTTTGCCCACAGCACCGCCGCCGCGCTGGCTCCCGCCCATCCCGAGGTCGTCGCCGCGTTCAACGAGCGCGTCGTCCTCGTCACCGGCGCCGGCGGTTCCATCGGCTCCGAGCTCGCTCGCCAGGTCGCCAATCTTCCCGTCCGCCAGCTCATCGTGCTCGACCAGGACGAGAACTCCATCTTCGAGGTCCACCGCGAGATCACCGAGGCCGGCCCCGTGCCCCTCGTCCCCATCGTCGCCGACATCCGCGACCGCAGCCGCATCGACCGCCTGTTCGCCCTCTACCGCCCTCACATCGTTCTCCATGCCGCCGCCTACAAGCACGTGCCCGTGATGGAGCACAACTGCTCCGAGGCCGTCCTCAACAATGTGTTCGGCACGCGCGTCGTCGCCGAGGCCGCCGAGCGCTACCAGGCCGAGCGCTTCCTCATGATCTCCACCGATAAGGCGGTGCATCCCTCCAGCGTGATGGGCGCGACCAAGCGCGTCGCCGAGCTGCTCGTGCAAAACGCCGCCGCGCGCCGCGTTCGCACCCGCATGGCCTGCGTCCGCTTCGGCAACGTCGTCGGCTCCCGCGGCAGCGTGGTTCCCATCTTCCTCAAGCAGATCGCCGAAGGTCAGCCCGTCACCATCACCGACGAGAAGATGACCCGCTACTTCATGACCATCCCGGAAGCCGTCCACCTCGTCCTCCAGGCGGTCACCCTCGGGTCCAACGGCGACATCTACATGCTCGACATGGGCGACCCCATGCGCATCATGGCGCTCGCGAAAAAACTCATCGAGCTCTCCGGACTCCGTCCCGACATCGACATCCCCATCCGCATCGTCGGCAGCCGGCCCGGCGAAAAGCTCCACGAGCAACTCTGGCCCGCCGACGCCGAGATCGCGCAGACCGCTTTCTCCCGCGTCATGGCCGTGAAAGCTTCCCCGCCGCCCGACGGCTTCAGCGAGGCGCTCGCCGCCCTCGAACAGAAAGCCCGCGAAGGCGACGACGAGGTCGTCCGCGTCCTGCTCCGCGAGTTGCCGATCGGCTATGGCGAGCCCGCCCGCGCCACCGCCGCCGTCGCGAATTAGGTCTTAGTTCGGGATTCCCATTCCGGGAACTAACTCCCCCAACACCTCTCCGCCTTGCTCTAACCCCTTTGCTTTCTTCGCCCGGCTTTGGCCAGCGAACTGCACTACATCAACTCGTCATGACCATCCATTCGCTCGCTCATGCCCTCCCGATTTGGCACGATGAAGGCGCTGCCAAGCCGCACGCCGGCCTCGCGGTGCCGCCGCGCCTCGTCTCCACCCGCGCCGAGCTCCGCGTCTATCTTCGCCACCGCCGCCGCGCCTGGCGCTCATCGCTCCTGGCGCTCGCCCTCGGCGCCGCTTCGGTCGCCTGCTGGGCCTACACCCTCTCGCAACTCGGCTGATCGGCGTCGCCGAAGGTTCGAGCCTTCGACCATCACCGCCACCCCTCGTTCCCCCTTCCTCGTTGGACAGGACTCGTGGCGTCTCCAAGAAAAAAGATTCCCTCCGCCTGCCTCCCCTCCTCCCCTTCTCCGGTTGAGGTCTTGCTGTTAGGTCTTCTCGGCCGAGTCGCTCTTCCCGCAATCCGGACCCATGCGTTACGATGAATGGTTTCCCTGCTGCGAAAGGATCTGTCCGTCCGCATGGCTCCCAAGGTCTACAAGAACCTGATCGGTGGTGAGTGGGTCGAGACCCGCTCCAAGCGCACCCACAAGAACACCAACCCCGCGGACACCCGCGACGTCATCGGCGTCTTCCCGCACTCCGACGCCTCCGACGTCGAGGCCGCCGTCGCCGCCGCCAGGAAAGCCTTCGAGTCCTGGCGCCTGGTGCCCGCCCCCAAGCGCGCCGACGTCCTCTTCCGCGCCGCCCGCATCATGGAGGAGCGCAAGGAGCAGTACGCCAAGGACATGACCCGCGAGATGGGTAAGGTCCTGAAAGAGACGCGCGGCGACGTCCAGGAAGCCATCGACACCCTGTACTTCATGGCCGGCGAAGGCCGCCGCCTCTACGGCTTCACCACGCCCTCCGAGCTTCCCAACAAGGCGGCCATGGCCGTGCGCATGCCCGTCGGCGTCTGCGGCATGATCACGCCCTGGAACTTCCCCATGGCCATCCCGTCGTGGAAGCTGCTGCCCGCCATCGTGTGCGGCAACACCTGCGTCATCAAGCCCGCCGAGGACACGCCGCTCTCCACGCTCAACCTCGTGCAGTCGCTGATCGACGCCGGCCTGCCCAAGGGCGTCATCAACATCGTCTTCGGCTCCGGCAAAGACGTCGGCACGCCCATCGTGCAGCATCCCGACGTGCGCGCCATCAGCTTCACCGGTTCCTCGGAAGTCGGCCGCCTCATCGGCACCATGGCCGCCGAGCAGTACAAGCCCTGCTCGCTCGAGATGGGCGGCAAGAACGCCATCATCGTGCTCGACGACGCCAACATCGACCTCACCGTCGACGGCGTCCTCTGGGGCGCCTTCGGCACCACCGGCCAGCGCTGCACCGCCACCTCGCGCGTCATCGCGACCAAGAAGGTCTACGAGCAGCTCGCCGACAAGGTCGCCGCCCGCGCCAAGAAGCTCAAGATCGGCAGCGGCCTCGACGAATCCGTCGACGTCGGCCCGCAGATCAACCAGTCCCAGGTCGAGACCACCGAGCAGTACGTCGGCATCGGCAAGAAGGAAGGCGCGAAAGTCCTCATCGGCGGCAACCGCCTCGCCGCCGGCGGCTACCAGCACGGCTTCTTCTACGAGCCCACCGTCTTCGTCGGCGTGAAGAACAACATGCGCATCGCGCAGGAGGAGATCTTCGGCCCGGTCGTCAGCATGATCCAGGCCGATTCGCTCGAGCAGGCCATCGACTACTCCAACTCCGTCGTTTACGGCCTCTCCACCGCCATCTACACCAAGGACATCAACAAGGCCTACCGCGCGATGCGTGACCTCTACGCCGGCATCACCTACGTGAACGCTCCCACCATCGGCGCCGAGGTGCATCTCCCGTTCGGCGGCGTGAAGGCCACAGGCAACGGCCACCGCGAGGGCGGCGTCGGCGCCATCGACTTCTACACCACTTGGAAAGCGATCTACGTCGACTACTCCGACAAGCTCCAGCGCGCGCAGATCGACACCGGCGAGTAGCCGGAACTCTCACATCGCAAAGGCAGGCAGCAATGCTCATCGGAGTCCCGAAAGAGGTGAAGGACCACGAGTCGCGCGTCGGCATCGTGCCCTCGGGCGTCAAGGCCCTGGTCGACGCCGGCCACCAGGTCATCGTCGAGACCAAGGCCGGCGCGCTCAGCTCCATGCCCGACGCCGACTACAAGGCCGCCGGCGCCTCCATCGCCGCCACCGCCGCCGAAGTCTGGAAAAAAGCCGACATGGTCGTGAAGGTCAAGGAGCCCATCGAGAGCGAGTTCCAGTTCCTCCGCGACGGCCTCACGCTCTTCACCTACCTCCACCTCGCGCCGCTCCCCAAGCTCACCGACGCGCTCCTCAAGAACAACGTCACCGGCATCGCCTACGAGACCATCCGCGACAAGAACAACACGCTCCCGCTCCTCACTCCCATGTCGGAAGTCGCCGGCCGCATGTCCGTCCAGGTCGGCGCGTCCTACCTCGAGAAGGAAAAAGGCGGACGCGGCGTCCTGATGGGCGGCGTCCCCGGCGTCCCCCCCGCGCAGGTCGCCATCATCGGCGGCGGCGTCGTCGGCACCAACGCCGCCAAGATCGCGCTCGGCATGGGCGCCGTCGTCACTCTCATCGACCTCAACCTCAATCGCCTGCGCGAGCTCGACGACATCTTCAACGGCCGCCTCTACACCGTCGCCTCCAACTCCTACACCATCGCGAAAGCCACCCGGCACGCCGACCTCGTCATCGGTGGCGTGCTCATCCCCGGCGCCGCCGCGCCCAAGCTCGTCACCCGCGCGATGGTGAAGGACATGAAGGAAGGCGCCGTCATCGTCGACGTCGCCATCGACCAGGGCGGCTGCATCGAGACCGCGCGGCCCACGACGCACTCCAATCCCGCTTACGTCGAGTTCGGCGTGGTGCACTACTGCGTGACCAACATGCCCGCCGCCGTCCCGCACACCTCCACGCTCGCGCTCACTAACGCCACCTACCCCTACGTCATGAAGCTGGCGCTGCACGGCGCGAAGAAGGCCATCGAGATGGATCCCGGCCTCAAGGAAGGCGTGAACACATATAAAGGACACATCACCTACGCCGCCGTCGCCGAATCCCAGAAGAAGAAGTCCAGGGCCGTCGGCGACCTGCTCTAGCGACCTGTTGATGATGGGTCATGCTGAGGAGCGTCGCGAGCGCGCGCTTTCTCCGGCGCGCGAGCAGTGACGAAGCATCTTGGTTTCCCGCATTAGAAGAGGCCGCGCCTCGGCTCGGCCTCTTGCTTTCAATCAGCGCTCATGCGCGCGGGCGCCCGAAGAACAACACGTACCCGTCAGCGTCCTTGAGCTCGAATCCCCGCAAGCCATCCCCCGTATCCTGGAGCGGCTCGGAGAACTCGACCTGGCGCGACGCGAACTCTTCCGCCAGCGCATCCGGATCGGGGACATGGACGTACGCGTCCCAGCGGGCGATGCCTTGCTTGACGTCTCGCGTATAGTTCGGCACCGGTTCGACGCCGACGGCCTTCAACATGAGCATCGCGGCGCCGCGCCGGACGATGCCGAAGAAGATGTCGTCCGGTTCGGGCCCCTGGAACGTGACCTCGAACCCGAGGCGGTCGCGATAGAACGCCAGCGCGGCCGGGACATCCTTCACGATGAACAGCGGCGCGATGCCGGAGATCGCCGGTCTTGTCATGGGCGTCCTGCCCCGTTCTTCCTAGAAGTGGATCCGGAACGTCGCGTCCACTCGCCGCGGCGTCATCAGGTAGTACTGCGCGTCGCCCAGCTCGCTCTCCGCCACCGGGTCGCGCGCGTCGCCCAGGTTCCGCGCATCCACGCGCAGCTCCCACCTCCGCGTGCGATACCCCGCGCTCAAGTCGAACGTCGCGAACCCATCCGCCGGCGCCGTGTTGCGCTTGTTGAGGAACCGGTCGCCGGTGTAGTTCACCGACACCCCGCCCAGGAATCCCTTCACCGGCGCGTACATCACGCCGAACGACGCCAGGTGGTTCGCCGACATCTCCAGCCGGTTCCCGCCGAGCTGCACGTTCCCGCTCCCAAAGTCCTGGACGAAATCCACGAAGTGCGCGTCGTGGTAGCTGTAGCTGGCGCGCGCGATCAGGTCGCTGCGGAAGTAGTACGCGCCGCCGGTCTCGAATCCCTGGAAGCGCGACTTGCCGCCGTTGATCAGCGCCGGCACGCCGCCGTTGTCCACCGGCATCACCAGGTTCTCGAAGTTCATCAGGAAGCCGCTGGCTTCCAGCTCCACGCGCCGGTCGAAGAAGCGCGCCTTCATGCCGCCTTCCACGCTGCGCGCCGTCTCCGGCTTCAGGATGAGGTCGCCCTCGCCCTCTTCTTCCTCGCCGATGCCGAAATCGATCGCCGCCGGCTTGAACGTGTCGCGGTACGTGGCGAACAGGTGCAGGTCGTCCTGCCCGCTCTGCCACGCCGTGAAGATGGCGCCCACGTTCGCGCCGCCGCGCACGTTCGCCTGGCTGCCCGACGCGACCTCGCCCGCGCCCATGTCGTTGATCGTCTTGCGCTCGCGCGTGAAATTCAGCCGCCCGCCCACGTCGATGCGCAGCCGCTCGAACGGACTCCACTCCACCTGCGCGTACGGGCCGACGAAGTCGCGGTCGTCGTCGATGTGGAAGTCGAGGTCCGCGGGCTGCGGCACGAAGACGGGCGTCCCGTCGAGCAGCGCCTCGTAGTCGAAGTCCGCGCCCCGCGCGCGCCCGCTTCCGTGCTGGTAGTCCGTCCCGAACACGAACGTCACGCCACGCGGATACCGCCGCGTCCAGTGCGTGTCGAAATAGATGTCCGTCAGGTTCAGCTTCTCGCGGACGCCGTGCGCCTCCCCGTCCGGGTCCGGCGCCGGAAACTCCTCCAGGAACCCGCGGAAAAAGTCCTGCCGCGCGTGCGACACGCTCGCCGTCGTGTACCAGTGCCACTCCTGGCCCCACGGGCGGTCGAACCCCGTCATGAACGTGAAGCGATGGTCATTGAGGAACGCGCCCGCCGGGTTGTAGTTCGCATCCACCGGCGAGACCAGCTCCGTGCCCTCGCGCAGCCGCGGGCTCGCCGGCGCCTGGTCCAGCCAGTTGATGTCGCTGTTGAACCAGAAGCGCGTCTCCGGACTCCATTTGCGCTCCAGCCGCCACAATCCGTGGCCGCGCGCGAACGACGTGCGGTCGTCTTCGAATCCCTGCCGCTCGCCTTCCAGCGTCAGCCGCGACTTCCAGTCGTCGTTGAGCGGGACCGGGAACGAGATGCTCCCGCCGCCGCTCGCCCAGCTCCCGCCGTACAGCGTGAGCGTGCGCTCGGTCGAATCCGCCGGCTGCCGCACCACATTGATCACGCCGACGAACGACGTCGCGCCGTAGCTCACCGGCGCCGGCCCGCGCATCACCTCGATGCGCTCCACGTCGCTCATCGTCAGCGACGTCAGCGCCGGATTGAACGCGCCGCCCCACGGCACGCCGTCGACCGCCAGCAGGAAGGCGTCGAACTCTTTCAGCCCCCAGAACTCCGGCACCGACCCTGCCGGTCCCCCGTCGCCGCCCGGTACGACCGCCACGCCCGTCGCCTGCGCCAGCGCCGTCGGCAGGTCGCGCGCCGCGCGCGCGCTCAGCTCGTCCCCGCCGAACACCTGGATCGCGCCCGGCACGTCCGCCGGATCTTCTGCCAGCTTCGTCGCGACGACTTCCACGCGCTGTTCCACCATCTGCCGGTCCGGCATCACGATCTCCACGTTCACCGGCTCGTCGCCCTTGACGTTCAGCTCGTACTCCACCGGCATCAGCTGCGGCGCCGTCGCGCGGATCTCCCAGTCGCCCACTTCGACGTTCTCGAACTGGTAGCGCCCTTCGTCGTCGGTCTGCGTGGTCTTGCGGTCGACGCCGCGCGAGCGCAGCGTGACGGCGGCGCCGCGCACCGGCTTGCCGCTCTTGTCGGTGATCACACCGCTCACGGTCGCACTCTGCGCCACCGCCGTGGCGCACAGGAACAGCAAGGAAAGGAGGAAGCTGAAGAGTCTCTTCACGAGCAAACCTCAGGATCGGCAGGTAGTAGCACTGCTACAGCAGGCAGAGAGTATACCTGACACTCGTCACAATGCGCTCCTAGGTCATTGACCACCAGTACGTTAACGGAAATGTCAGCCCACATTCGCGCCTTGACGAACAGCAGCAGCTTGCGTAGCATCGTCGCACTCAGGGCCGTTCTTGCTTCCCTGTTGTGGGGTCAAGGGAAACAGCCCGATCTCACCAACTTGAACCGGAGGAACTGAATGTCTCAGTTTTCCCCTCGACATCGGTATGTCTTGGCGTTGTTTGTTCTTTGCCTCATGGCAGCGGCGCCGCTCATCTATGCGACTCACTCCTGGGGCGGCTATCACTGGGCGCGCACCAGCAACCCTTTCACGCTCAAGGTCGGCGATAACGTCGATTCCAAGTGGGATTCGTACTTGAACACGACGATCGCGGACTGGAGCGCCTCGGACGTAGTGGACATGGTAAAGGTCACCGGCGGAACCAAGCCGCGCAATTGCCGTCCGACCACGGGCCGCGTCGAGGTTTGCAACTCGACCTATGGCAACACCGGCTGGCTGGGCGTTGCCTCCATCAACATCACCGGGGGGACGCACATCACTGCCGGCACCGTGAAGCTGAACGACACCTACTTCAACACGGCGACCTACAACACTCCGGCGTGGCGCAACCTGGTCTCCTGCCAGGAAGTCGGCCACACCCTCGGCCTCGACCACCAGGACGAGAACTTCAACAACGCGAACCTCGGCACCTGCATGGATTACACCAACGACCCCAGCACCAACCAGCACCCGAATTCGCATGACTACGCCGAGCTCGACATCATCTACAGCCACCTCGACAGCTCCACGACGGTCGGCCAGACGGTGAGTCAGCCCGCCGCCATGACAGGCATGGACCTCGACGGTCCCGGTCAGTGGGGCCGCCTGGTGCACCAGTCGGCCGACGGACGCATCTCGGACTACGTGCTGGACTTCGGCAACGGCAACCGGATCGTCACGCACGTGATCTGGGCCGAGCCGCGCGGCAACGCGCACCAGTAGTCCTTTTCCGCTTCGGGCCGCGTCTTCGGACGCGGCCTTTTTCTTTCACCCACGTGATCTGGGCCGAGCCACGCGGCAACGCCCGCCAGTAGCAGATGGTTGTCTTCGGGCCGCGTCTTCGGACGCGGCCTGCTTCACTTGTGGAACAATGAGCGGCGGGGGGTTTGCCATGCTTCGCCTCGTCTCTCTTCTTGCCGCTCTCTCCGCCCTGTCGCTTGCTCTTTCGGCGCAGACCGCTGGCGGCATGCCGACCTTGGAAGCCGCGCGGTTCACGCGCTTGGAGCAGCGTCTCAGCCAGGCCGTCGCGCAGCGCGATCTGCCGGCGCTGCACACCCTCCTTGCTGACGATTTCGAGTTGCGCGACGCGGCGAATAGCAGCGAGCTCGTCCTGCGCGATGAATGGCTGGACCTCGTCAGCGGCGGCACTGCGTCAGCCGCCTGCGCGCCCGCCGAGGTGATGCCCCGCCCCTTCGGCGACACCGCCGCGGTCAGCCTGGTCTGTACGGCCGGCGCCGAGCGATACTTCCTGGTCGACCTCTGGCGACGCCAGGGTTCGGAGTGGCGGCTGGCCGCGCGCTACCGTTCTCCGGCGCCGCCGGCTGCCGCCGAGACCCACACGAAACATTAAGGAGGCTGCTCTCTTGAAACGCCCGTTGCTTGTCGCGTTCTATTGCCTCGCGCTGCTTCCCTTTGCCGCATCGCAGTCCGCTCCCGACTCCGATGTGCGCGCCACCGTCGCCACCTTCGAGCGCGGCCTCAACCAGCGCAAGCTCGCCCTCATCGAATCCGTCGTCGCCGAGGACCTCGTCGTCTTCGAGAACGGCGAGCGCAACGACGGCTGGAAGGATTTCCGCGACAACCACCTCGTCCCCGAGATGCAGGAGCCCGCGCCCGCCGGCGCCACCACCGAACTCGTCCGCATCAAGGCCACCGCCGACATGGCCTGGGCCTATTCGAAGACGACCTTCGAATCGACCCGCCGCGGCCAGAAGCGCGCGGTCACCCTCTGGTCCGCCTACGTCCTCGAGCGCCGCGGCCAACAGTGGAAGATCGTCCTGCTCGACTGGAGCATCGGCAGCCGCCCTCTGCCCTAGCGCCTTCACCACGCCGGGCCGTGCCCTCGGGCCCCGGCCCCGGTATCCGCCCGCGCCAACGGCTAGGCCTACTTTCTTCTTTTTCCCCCTGCGGGGATGGGGTATAAGGAGGCGCTCCCCCGGATCGTGCGCCGCTCGCGCCTCTCTCGCGCCGTGCCGCGCCCGGAGCGTTCGGACCTGATGGCCGAGAAGGACATCTCCCCGACATCGAAGTCGCGCTCGTCCGCGGGCGCGACCGCCTCTGCCTCCTCCGTGGTGGCTGCCCTGTCCGGCGTGCGCGAGTTCGACAGCAAGTTCGAAGCCGTCGCCGAGACCGCTCCCTGCGCCATCTTCATCTATCGCGGCGACACCTTCGTCTACGGCAATCCCGCCGCCGTCACCATCACCGGCTATGACCTGCCCGAGCTGATGGGCATGCGCTTCTACGACCTCGTCCACCCCGAGTTCCGCAAGTTCATCATCGAGCGCGCCGCCGCGCGCCAGCGCGGCGAGCTCGAGACCTCCCGCTACGAGCTCCGCGTCCTCCCCAAGGACGGCTCCGAGCGCTGGGTCGACCTCACCGCCACCCTCATCAATTTCGACGGCGCCCCCTCCGTCCTCGGCATCGCCTTCGATATCACCGAGCGCAAGCAGGCCGAGCAGCTGCAGCAGGCCCTCTATCGCATCGCCGAGACCGCCAGCTCCGCCGAGGACCTGTCCGCCTTCTACACCTCCATCCACCAGATCCTCGGCGAGCTCATGTACGCGCGCAATTGCTACATCGCCGTCTACGACCCCGCGCGCGACCAGCTCTCCTTCCCTTATTTCGTCGACGAGGCCGATCCCTGCCCCGCCCCGCGCCCCCTCGGCAAGGGCCTGACCGACTTCGTCATCCGCACCGGCAAGTCCCTGATGGTCACGCCGGAGACCGTCGGCGCCATCCTGCAGCAGCGCGAGATCGCGCCCGTCGGCACCTTCGCGCAGGACTGGATCGGCGTCCCGCTCAAGTCCGGTGACCGCACCTACGGCGCCCTCGTCCTCCAGAGCTACGAGCCCAACCACCGCTTCGGCCTGCGCGAGAAGGAAGTCCTGAACTTCGTCTCGCAGCAGCTCGCGCGCGCCATCGAGCACAAGCGCAACCAGGAAGCCCTGCGCGAGTCCGAGGAGTGGCACCGCCTCGCCTTCGAGCGCAACCTCGCCGGCGTCTACCGCTCCACCATCGACGGCCGCCTGCTCGACTGCAATCTCGCCTTCGCCCGCATCTTCGGCTACCAGACCCGCGAAGAGATGCTCGCCCAGCCCGTGCACAGCATCTACTTCGACCCCGCCGAGCGCGAACGCCTCATGGACCGCCTCCTCAAGGTCGGCATCCTCACCGCCTTCGAGATCCGCCTCAAGCGCAAGGACGGCTCCCCCGTCTGGGTGCTCGAGAACATGAACGTCGTCAAGTCGCCCGACGAGCGCTCCACCCAGCTCGAGGGCACGCTCATCGACATCAGCGAGCGCAAGAACGCCGAGGAGCGCCTGCGCGTCAGCGAGCAGCGCTATCGCGAGCTCATCGAGAACGCCAACGACATCATCTACACCCAGGCTCTCGACGGCCGCTTCCAAAGCATCAACAAGGCCGCCACGCGCGTCACCGGCTACACCCCCGAAGAAGCCGCCGGCATGGACATCGCCCAGATCGTCGCGCCGGAATACCAGGCGCTCGCCTTCGAGCGCATCGCCCGCAAGGCCGCCGGCGAGAACATCGACACCCCATACGAGATCGCCATCATCGCCAAGGACGGCCGCCGCGTCTGGCTCGAGATCTCCACCCGCCTCGCCTTCGAGAACGGCCAACCGGTCGCCGTCGAAGGCATTGGCCGCGACATCACCGCGCGCAAGCTCGCCCAGCAGGCCCTCAAAGAGAGCGAGACGCGCTTCCGCGCCGTCGCCGAGACTGCTTCCATCGCCATCTTCATCTACAAGGGCGACCGCTTCCATTACGTCAATCCCGCAATGGAGCGCGTCACCGGCTACTCCCGCGAGCAGATCCTGCAGAAGACCGTGCTCGACATGGTCCATCCGGATTTCCGCGACCTGGTTGCGCAACGCGCCCGCGCCCGCCAGCACGGCGAGCCCGTCCCCGCGCGCTACGAGTTCAAGATCATCCGCCAGGACGGCGCCGAGCGCTGGCTCGACTACTCCGCCGGCGTCATCGAGCTCGACGGCGACACCGCCGTCCTCGCCACCGCGCTCGACATCACCGAGCAGAAACAGGCCGAGCGCGCTCTTTCCCAGAGCGAGCAGCGCTTCCGCTCCCTCGTCCAGAGCTCCTCCGACATCATCGTCGTCCTCGACGCCCACGCCGTCATCCAGTACGCCAGCCCCTCGGTCGAGCGCCAGCTCGGCGTCATGCCCGAGGTCATCGTCGGCAAGTCCGCCTTCCAGTACGTCCATCCCGACGACCACGCGACCGCGCTCGCCGCCTTCCAGCAGGGCATCAACAGCCCCCAGGGCGGCCCCGTCATCGAGATCCGCCTGCGCTACGCCGACGGCACCTACCGCATCTTCGAGTGCATGAGCAACCGCCAGTACGAGGGCGAAGCCCTCGGCGGTCTCATCGTCAACGCCCGCAACATCACCGAGCGCCGCCAGTCGGAAAAACTTCAGTCCGCCCTCTATCGCATCGCCGAGACCGCCAGCTCCGCTCAGGACCTCGACGCGCTCTACGCCGAGATCCACGACATCCTCAGTCAGCTGATGTACGCCCGCAACTGCTACATCGCCCTCTACGACGCCGCCACCGAGACCGTCAGCTTCCCCTATTTCGTCGACGAAGAAGATCCGCCGCCGCAGCCCCGCAAGGGACGCCGCGCCCTCACCGAGTACGTCATCCGCAGCGGCCACCCCCTGCTCGCCACCCCCGAAGAGCTCGAGCGCCTCGTCGAGCTCGGCGAGGTCGACCGCGTCGGCGCTCCCTCGCTCGACTGGATGGGCGTCCCACTCAAGTCCGGCGACACTACCTTCGGCGTCCTCGCCCTCCAGACCTACGAGGCCAACATCCGCTACGGTGAGAAGGAGAAGGAGATCCTCACCTTCGTCTCCCGCCAGATCGCCAGCGCCATCGAGAGCCGTCGCATCCAGGACGCCGTGCGCGAGAGCGAAGCCAAGTTCCGGGCCGTCGCCGAATCCGCCGCCACCGGCATCTACATCCACAACTCCGAGCGCTTCCTCTACGTCAATCGTGCCAGCGAGCTCATCTCCGGCTACACCCGCGAAGAGTTCATGCGCATGCACCCCTTCGAGCTGGTGCATCCCGACTTCCGCCCGCTCCTGATCGAGCGCGCCGCCGCCCGGCTCCGCGGGGAAGACCCGCCCAGCGCCTACGAGTTCAAGATGGTCGCCAAGAACGGCGACGAAAAGTGGCTCGACTTCTCCGCCGCCACCGTCCAGTTCGGCGGCGAGCGCGCCATCCTCGCCACCGCCGTCGACATCACCGAGCGCAAGCGCGCCGAAGCCCTCCAGGCCGCCCTCTACCGCATCGCCGACAAGACCTCCACCGTCGAGGACCTCAACCAGCTCTACCGCGAGATCCACAAGATCGTCGGCGAGCTCACCTTCGCCGGCAACTTCTACATCGCGCTCCACGACGCCCTGTCCAACACCATCACCTTCCCCTACGCCGTCGACGAGATCGACGAGTTCCCCGCCCCCCACCAGCCCGTCCCCGCCGGCAAGGGCCTCACCGAGTACGTCATCCGGACCGGCCAGCCGCTGCTCGCCACCCCCGAGGTCTTCGACGGCCTGCTGCGCCGCGGCGAGGTCGAGGCCGTCGGCGTCGATTCCGTCGACTGGCTCGGCGTCCCCCTCAAGAAAGGCAACCAGACCTTCGGCGTCCTCGTCCTCCAGAGCTACAACGACAAGTTCCGCTTCACCGAAAAGGACAAGGAGATCCTGCACTTCGTCTCGCAGAACGTCGCCTCCGCCATCGAGCACAAGCGCAACGAGGAAGCCCTCAAGGCCTCCGAGGCGCGTTATCGCTCGCAGGTGCAGAGCGCCGTCTACGGCATCTACCGCTCCAGCGTCGAGGACCGCTTCCTCGACGTCAACCCCGCGCTCGTCCAGATGCTCGGCTACGACACCGCCGACGAGCTGCTCTCCGTCTCGCTCGCGCGCGATGTCTACGACGATCCCGAGGACCGCGCCCGCCTCATCCGCCAGTACCGCCACACCAACCGCGTCGAGAGCGAGCAGGTCCGCTGGAAGAAGAAGGACGGCACGCCCATCAGCGTCCGCCTCAGCGGCCGCGCCATCCTCAAGACCAACGGCGAGGTCGAGGCCTTCGAGATGATCGCCGAAGACGTGACCGAGCGCCACGCGCTCGAAGAGCAGCTCCGCCAGTCGCAGAAGATGGAAGCCGTCGGCCGCCTCGCCGGCGGCGTCGCCCACGACTTCAACAACCTGCTCACCGTCATCAAGGGCTACAGCGAGCTCATGCTCGACCAGCTCGAGGCCGCCGACCCCATGCGCGCCGAGGTCGAAGAGATCCAGCGCGCCGCCGACCGCGCCGCTTCCCTCACCCGCCAGCTGCTCGCCTTCAGCCGCCAACAGGTCCTGGCCCCCAAGGTCATCGACCTCAACACCGTCGTCGGCAACATGGACAAGCTGCTCAAGCGCCTGCTCGGCGAAGACGTCGACCTGTTCACCGTGCTTGATCCCAAGATCGGTACCGTGCGCGCCGACCCCGGCCAGGTCGAGCAGGTCATCATGAACCTCGCGGTCAACGCCCGCGACGCCATGCCCAAGGGCGGCAAGCTCACCATCGAGACCAGCAACGTCGCGCTCGACGAGGGCTACGCTCGCGAACACGCTTCCGTGAAACCCGGCAACTACGTCATGATCGCCGTCTCCGACACCGGCATCGGCATGGACGCGGTCACCAGGTCCCACGTCTTCGAGCCCTTCTTCACCACCAAGGAGCTCGGCAAGGGCACCGGCCTCGGCCTCTCCACCGTCTACGGCATCGTCAAGCAGTCCGGCGGATACATCTGGGTCTACAGCGAGCTCGGCATGGGCACCACCTTCAAGGTCTACCTGCCCCGCGTCGACGCCGCCGCCGAGGTCCTGAAGCGCGCCGTCTCCTCCGACCCGCACCGCGGACATGAGACCGTTCTGCTGGTCGAAGACGAAGACGGCGTCCGCGCCCTCATCCGCCAGGTCCTCCACCGCAACGGATACACCGTGCTGCAGGCCAGCCACGGCGGCGAGGCGCTCCTGCTCTGCGAGCGCCACGAGGGCAAGATCGACCTGCTGCTCACCGACGTCGTCCTCACCCAGATGTCGGGCACCGAGCTCGCCCAGCGCCTGCTCCAGATCCGCCCCGAAATGCGCGTCTTATATATGTCCGGCTACACCGACGAAGCCATCGTCCAGCACGGCGTCCTCTCGCCCGGAACCTCGTTCCTCCAGAAGCCCTTCACCAACGAGTTCCTCGCCCGCAAGGTCCGCGAAGTCCTCGACGCCCCGCCCGCCTCCCGATCCGCTAAAGCCTAGCTCCGGCTCCTCTGTGTCTCTGTGGTGGATGTGGGTTTTTCTGCCAACCGCCGCGCCTCGCGAAACACCTTCGCGAACATCGCCTTCGTCAGCTTCCCCGTATTGGTGTTCTGCATCGACGGATGATACGAGCACAACACCGTCCTTCCATCCGGCATGAGGTGGCGCACGCCATGCCCGAACGCGTAATCCGCTTTCCGGAACTGGAACCCACGCCGCCGCAGATGCGCCAGGTATCCGTCGAACGCGATCTTCCCCAACACGACCACGACACGCACCTGCTGAAGCCCCGCCAACTCGCGATCCAGGAAGCTGGAGCAGTTCGCCAGCTCCTCCGGCGTCGGCTTGTTCGCCGGCGGCGCGCACCGCCCCACCGACGTGATCCACGCACCCGTCAGCTTCATCCCGTCATCGCGCCGGGTCGCCTCCGCCTGCGACGCGAATCCCGTCTCGTGCAGCACCGGATACATGAAGTACCCCGACCCGTCGCCCGTGAACGGCCGCCCCGTCCGGTTCGACCCATGCGCTCCCGGCGCCAGTCCCAGGATCAGCACCCGCGCGTCGACGTCGCCGAACGCCGGCACCGGCTTGCCCCAATATTCCTGGTCGCGATACGCCCGCCGCTTCTCCCGCGCGACCTTCGCGCAATGCTCCCGCAGCCGCGGACACCTCTCGCACGCCACGATCTCCGTATTGAGTTTGATCAACCAGGCAGGCGACGACATTGTTCGTATTTTAGCGGAGGTCATCCCGAGCGAGTCCGCCGCGGCGGACGAGTCGAGGGACCTGCATTTTCCTGCCTCCTCCGTCTCTCCGTGTCTCCGTGGTGAATCTCCCCCTCGTTGACCGCGCACGACGCCCAACCTTATATTCATAAGGTTACGCATCATCCAGAACGCCCTCCTGAAGGACGCCCTTTTGACCTCACCCGAGACCCCCTCCAACGCCTGCCGCCGCGAGCTCGCCATCGAGGTCCCGGCCGCCGACGTCAAGCGCGAGACCGAGACCATCGTCCAGAAGTACTCCAAGCTCGCCCGCATCCCCGGCTTCCGCAAGGGCAAGGTCCCCACCGGCGTCGTCAAGAGCCGCTTTGCCGACGAGATCCGGCAAGAAGTCGTCGAGGCACTCATCCCGCGCGCCTTCCGCACCGAGGTCGAGAAGCAGAAGCTCCAGCCCATCTCGCAGCCCCAGGTCACCGAGCTCAAGATGGAGGAGGGCGAACCGCTGCGCTTCAAGGCAGCGTTTGAGGTGCTTCCCGACATCGAAGTCTCTGGTTACCAGGAACTCCGGCCCGAAAAACCCGACACCAAGGTCGACGAGGCCGAAGTGGACGCCGCCCTGAACCAGCTCCGCGAACAAGCCGCCACCTACCAGACGGTCGACGACCGCGCGCTCGCCCACGGCGACTTCGCCGAGGTCAGCTTCAACGGCCAGCCCAAGGAAGATCCCGCCGCCAAACCCGTCACCGTCGACGAGGTCCTGGTCGAGGTCGGCGGCGAGAACACCGTCAAGGAGTTTTCCGAGAACCTCAAGGGCGCCAGGGCCGGCGAAGACAAGACCTTCGACGTCGCCTACCCCGCCGATTTCGGCGACCAGCGCCTCGCCGGCAAGACCATCACCTACAACGTGAAGGTGAAGTCGGTGAAGCAGAAGCACACACCCGAGCTCTCCGACGATTTCGCCAAGGAGGTCGGCAACTTCGCCTCGCTCGACGCGCTCCGCAAGCAGGTCCGCGAGAACCTCGAGCACGAGAAGCAGCACCGCGCCGAGCACGAGGTGCGCGAGAAGGTCATCGACCAGCTGGTCGAGAAAAACGACTTCCCCGTCCCCGACTCGCTCGTCGACCGCGCCATCGACGCGCGCCTCGAGCGCGGCCTGCGCGCCCTCGCCATGCAGGGCATGCGCACCGAAGACATGCGCAAACTCGATTTCCAGAAGCTCCGCGCCGGCCAGCGCGACGCCGCCGTCCGCGAGGTCAAGGCCTCCCTCATCCTCGACAAGATCGCCGAGAACGAGAAGCTCGAGGTCTCCGACGCCGACGTCGACAAGGAGATCACCATCATCGCCTCGCAGTCGCAGCAGCCGGCCGAACAGGTTCGCGCCCGTTTGACCAAGGAGGGAGCCCTCGATAGAATCCGTGACAGGATCCGCAACGAGAAAGCTCTCGAGTTTTTGTTGAACCGCTCCGCGTAGTCGTTAGCGGGCGACTCGCCCGCCGCAGCTCGCGGACCTTTTACTCTCCCGCCCCCAGCCTCGCGCGGGAGAAGTGTAGGCAGTCGCTACTTAAGGAGATCCTCATGGCTCTGGTCCCCATGGTCATCGAGCAGACCAGCCGCGGCGAGCGCGCGTACGACATCTATTCCCGCCTCCTCCGCGACAACATCATCTTCCTCGGCACTCCGGTCGACGACACCATCGCCAACCTCATCATCGCCCAGATGCTCTTCCTCGCCGCCGAGGACCCCGAGAAAGACGTCTCGCTCTACATCAACTCCCCGGGCGGCTCCATCACCGCCGGCATGGCCATCTACGACACCATGCAGTTCATCAAGAACGACGTCACCACCATCTGCATCGGCCAGGCCGCCTCCATGGCCGCCCTGCTGCTCTGTGCCGGCGCCCCCAAGAAGCGCTTCGCCCTCCCCAACAGCCGCATCCTCATCCACCAGCCCTCCATGGGCGGCTTGAGCGGCCAGGCCACCGATATCGACATCCACGCCCGCGAGATCCTCCGCATGCGCGAGATAACAAATCAGCTTCTCGCCAAGCACACCGGCCAGAAATTAGATAAAGTAGAGAAAGACGTGGAGCGCGATTTCATCATGAACGCGCAGCAGTCCAAAGAGTACGGCATCGTCGACGACATCATCGTTTCCCCGCGATGAACCGCACGGCGATTGGGGACGGGTTAAGGTAGGAGGGGTTCACTGTGAAGACCCGCACGGGTTCGGACGAGACGCTACGCTGCTCGTTCTGCCATAAGTCGCAAGACGCCGTCGCCAAGCTCATCTCTTCGCCCAGCGATTACCCGCGCGCCTACATCTGCGACGAGTGCGTCGCCGTCTGCAATTCCATCCTGGAAGACGACCGCGCCGAGACCCACGCCGCCGCCGCCCCCAATCACCTGCCCAAGCCTCCCGAGGTCAAGACCTTCCTCGACGAGTACGTCATCGGCCAGGAGCAGACCAAGAAGAAGCTCGCGGTCGCCGTCTATAACCACTACAAGCGTATCCACATGAACCGCCAGCGCACCTCCGACGTCGAGCTGGCCAAGTCCAACATCCTGCTCATCGGCCCCACCGGCACCGGCAAGACGCTGCTCGCGCAGACCCTCGCCAAGATGCTCGACGTCCCCTTCGCCATCGTCGACGCCACCACGCTCACCGAAGCCGGCTACGTCGGCGAAGACGTCGAGAACATCATCCTCAAGCTGCTGCAGGCTGCCGACGGCGACGTCGGCCGCGCCCAGACCGGCATCATCTACATCGACGAGATCGACAAGATCGGCCGCAAGGACGAGAACCCCTCCATCACCCGCGACGTCTCCGGCGAAGGCGTGCAGCAGGCCCTCCTCAAGATCCTGGAAGGCACCGTCGCCAACGTCCCGCCGCAGGGCGGACGCAAGCACCCGCACCAGGAGTTCACGCCCGTCGACACCACCAACATCCTGTTCATCTGCGGCGGCGCCTTCGTCGGCCTCGAAAAAGTCATCGGCCGCCGCGTCGGCAAGAAGACCATGGGCTTCCGCACCCCGGGCGCCGACGCCAAGCAGCAGCCCGCGCAGCAGGAAGAGGTCCGGCCCGACCGCCGCGACACCGAGATGCTGCAAAAGGTGCAGCCCCAGGACCTCATCAAGTTCGGCCTTATCCCCGAGTTCGTCGGCCGCCTGCCCGTCGTCGGCGTGCTCAACGACCTCGACGTCGACGCCCTCATCGAGATCCTCACCAAGCCCAAGAACGCCATCATCAAGCAGTACCAGCGCCTCTTCGAGTTCGAGAACGTGAAGCTCAAGTTCTCCGCCGACGCCCTGCGCGCCATCTCCAAGGAAGCGCTCAACCGCAAGGTCGGCGCCCGCGGCCTCCGCATGATCCTCGAGGAGCTCATGCTCGACCTCATGTACCACCTGCCCAGCCAGAAGAAGATCAAGGAATTTGAGGTGACCCAAGAAATGGTCGAGAACAGGGACATCTCAATCGCTCAAATGGAGAAGGCAGGCTAGGTAGCCTTTAGGCCAAGGTGGCGGGAGAGGTCCGGATAGGGACAATAAGGTTTACGTGGCGGCAGGCGCCTCGCCTGCCGCTCTTGTTTTGGAGCGCTGGCCTCCAGGCCGGCAGGCGCACGGGCATCTTGCCCGCGC
>DATIBR010000181.1 GCA_035457425.1 Terriglobales bacterium | reverse complement strand
CCTACCACCGCGATTCGGTGTATCACCAGGGAACGGTGTGGCCGTGGCTGATTGGGCCGTTTCTTAGCGCCTATCTGCGGCTACACGAAAGCAGCCTCGCCGCAAGCAGGCGTGCCAACGAGATCCTGGCCGGCTTCGAAGATCACTTGGCGGAAGCAGGTCTCGGCCAGGTGTCAGAGATCCTGGATGCCGACGTACCACATACGCCGCGGGGCTGCATCGCTCAGGCGTGGAGCGTCTCCGAGCTGCTGCGTATCGCGGTCGAGATCGCCCAGCTTCAGAAAAAAGCCAGCCTACCTGCGCGAACACCTCCGCGACAGACGCACGTTACGAGCAACTGATCCATAACCCGGGAAGAACCCCGCTCGCATCGGGCTTGAGTCCATGATGTACAGCGCGGGCCAACCTCGAGGAACAAGGACGCTTGAACCCTTGGCAAGCAACTAGCGTTCTAACACTGAAATTACTACGACGATGCTTCCGAGAGACTTGGGTCCAACTTGGGTCCAATAGCTGCCGAAAACCCCGCAAAACGATGCTGCACGACGCAGAGCCAACCTAAACGGGACAATCACATAGCGATGTAGCTGGTGTTTCGGGACCAGGGGGTCGGAGGTTCAAATCCCCTCTCGCCGACCATTCTTTCTTTGTGGCTCTTTCGAAGATTACATCGAAAGGCTTTCTGCAAGTAGGACCCCGGTCACCACGGTTCGCTACCCTGTGCGCCCCAGGTAGACTGATTAGCGGTTCAGCGAACGGCAGCAATAGGTCGCCTTGACATGATGAAACGGAAACGACTCGTCGTGGGCTTCTGGGTTCTTGCGATCTTAGCGAGTGGAATGATGACGGAGTCTCTGGCAAGCACGAACGCGCAATTACCAACAGTCGCGCACGTTGACCTGAAGCGCTACGTCGGTAAGTGGTATGAGATCGCTCGCTATCCGAACCGCTTCCAGAAGGACTGCGCGGGCGACACCTCGGCCACATACACCTTGCGGCCCGACGGAACAGTAGAAGTTGTCAATGAGTGCCGCTCCAAGGAAGGTAAGACAAAGCGGGCCGTGGGCACGGCAAAGGTCACCGACAGAGCTTCCAATTCCAAGCTCAAGGTGACGTTCTTCTGGCCTTTCTATGGCAAGTACTGGATCCTCGACCTGGGCCCGGAGTACGAGTATGCCGTCGTGGGAGAACCCTCACGCAAGTACCTCTGGATACTCAGCCGGGAGCCCCGCATGGACCAGTCGCTGTACGCGCGACTCGCAAAGAAGATCGCAGATGTCGGCTACGATCCTGAGAAGCTGGTACGCACTCCTCAATCCGGAGACTGAGACTCACTGAGGATCGGGCACTATCTAGGGCCCCATGATCCGGACTGCAGGTGCGGACGAGTTGCCCCTCTAGAGGTTCCCCGCAGCTTGAGATATTTGGACGAGCGTCTCTAGAGATCAACGTGGGCAGCCACCATGGCCTGTCCCAGGGAAATTCCGCCATCTCCGGTGGGAACTTCCGCCTGGCTGTAGACGCGCAGCCCGGCATGCTCGAGCGCGGCGGTGAGCTGCTCGAGCAGGAATACATTCTGGAAGCTTCCACCGCTGAGGCATACGCGGTCGAGGCCGGTCTCGCCGGCGAGCGCGCACGCCACCGCCGAGAACGCGTCCACCAGGCCGCGGTGGAAGCGCCGGCTCATGACGCTCTTGCTTTCGCCCCGCGCCAGATCGCGCAGGAGCTCCTGGAACATCGGCGAAGGATCGATGATGCGCACGCCCGCTTCCTCCGTGATCGCGAACGGGTAGCTGCCCCGGGCGTCGTTGCCGGCACCCATCCGAGCCTCGAGCTCGATGGCGGCCTGGGCTTCGTAGTTGACGCGACTGCGCACGCCGAGCAGCGCGGCGACGGCGTCGAACAAGCGGCCGCAGCTCGAGGTGAGCGGCGAGTTCAGGCGGCGCTCGATCATCCGCAGCAGCGTCCGCCAGCTCGGCTCCGGCGCGAGCCGCAGCAGCACAGGTTCGAGCTGCTCGATCTCCATCGCCGCAGCGAGGTGCGCGACCGCCATTCGCCACGGCTCGCGCACGGCCGCCTCGCCTCCCGGCATCGCGACGTACTTCAGGTGCGCGGCGCGGCGGAACCCGGCGTAGCCGCCGACCAGCACCTCGCCTCCCCAGATGCGGCCGTCCGTACCGTACCCGGTGCCGTCGAGGATGATCCCGATGGTCTCGCCGGCGAGGTGGTTCTCCGCCATGCAGCTGGCGAGATGCGCGTGATGATGCTGCACCGCGACCCGGCGAACGCCGTGCCGGCGCTCCGCCCAGCGGGTCGTGAAGTAGTCGGGATGCATGTCGTGCGCGACGACGACCGGCGTGATCTGCGCGATATGCTGGAGATGGGCTACCGCTTCCTCGAAGAAGCGCTGCGCCTCGGCATTCTCGAGCTCGCCGACGTGCTGGCTGAGGAACGCGTGTTTTCCCTGGGCGAGGCAGATGGTGTTCTTCATCTCGCCGCCGACCGCGAGGATGGCCGGAACCGTGCGGTGCAGGAAAATGGGCACGGGGACGTGACCACGCGCGCGGCGGATGACCCGCGCGCGACCCGCGGCCGGCCGCACCACCGAGTCGTCGCAGCGCAGCAGGATCTCGCGGTCGTGCACGAGAAAGAGGTCCGCCAGCGTGCGCAGGCGCGCGCGCGCCTCGCGGTTGTCGATCGCGATGGGCTCCTCGCTCCGGTTGCCGCTGGTCATCACGAGCGCGGGCAGGCGCGAGTCCTTGAGCAGCAGGTGGTGCAACGGGGTGTAGGGCAGGAACAGCCCGAGCGTCCGCTGGAAAGGAGCCACCGCGTCGGCGATCGCCGTCCCGGGCCGGCGCGGCAAAAGCACGATGGGGCGTTGCGGCTGCTGGAGCAGGGCAGCAGCCGGCTCGTCCACTTCGCAGAACGCGCGGGCCGCGGCGAGATCGGCGATCATCACGGCGAAGGGTTTGTCGACGCGCTGCTTGCGCTCCCGCAGGCGGTCGACCGCCTCTGCATTGGTGGCGTCGACGGCAAGATGAAAGCCGCCGACGCCCTTGACCGCCACGATCTTGCCGCAGCGCAGGGCTTCGGCGGCCGCGGCGACAGGATCGGCGACGCTCAGCCTGACCTCGTCGCGCTCCCACAGCTGGAGCCTCGGGCCGCACTCCCAGCAGCCGTTCGGCTGCGCGTGGAAGCGGCGGTCCGCCGGATCGTCGTACTCGTTCTGGCACGCCGGACACATCTCGAACGGCGCCATCGAGGTGTACGGCCGGTCATACGGCAGGCAGCGCGTGATGGTGAAGCGCGGCCCGCAATCGGTGCAATTGATGAAGGGGTAGCGATAACGGCGGTCCGCAGGATCAAGCAGCTCCCGCAGGCACGCCGGGCAGGTGGCGACGTCGGGCGGGATGAGCGTCTGCACCGCGTCGCCGTGGCGGCTGGCGACGATGCGGAAGTCCGCCTCCGGCGTGCACGGCAGCTCGGTCACCGTCACCCCGGTGACCCGCGCCAGCGCCGGCGCCTCGACGGGAAGGCGGCGCACGAAGTCCTCCACGTCCGCAGCGGGACCCTGCACCTCGATGCTGACGCCGGCGGCGGTATTGGTAACGAATCCGCGCAGCTGCCGCCAGGCTGCCAACCGGTAGACGTACGGGCGGAAGCCCACGCCCTGCACGATGCCGGCAACGCCGATGGCTTTCCTTATTTCCATCTCACACCAGCAGAGGTTCCGCGAACTGGAGGCGCGGATGACGGGCTGCCAGCCAGCGTTCCCAGTCCGCCAGGCCATGGTCGCTCATGCAGGAGAGCTCGATGGTCTCGAGGCGCGGGTTCACACTGCGCGCGTTCGCGATGGCACGCCCGGCCTGGAACGGGACGTAGGCCAGCAGGTCCACCTTCGTCAGCACCATCAGCGCGGCGCGCGAAAAGATCGCAGGATACTTCAGCGGCTTCTCGTCGCCTTCGGTCACGCTCAGGAGCACGATCTTTGCGCTCTCGCCCAGGTCATAGGCCGCGGGGCAGATCAGGTTCCCGACGTTCTCGATGAACAGGATGTCCAGGTCGGCGAGCGACCACCCCTGCAACGCGTGCTCCACCAGCCCCGCGGTGAGGTGGCAGCCGCCGCCCGTCGTGATCTGCTTCACGGGGAATCCGTACTGTGCGAGCCGACGCGCGTCGGCGTCGGTCTGCACGTCGCCCGTGAGCACCGCCAGCCGCGTGTTGCCGGCGACGCTCGCCAACGTGCGCTCCAGCAGCGTGGTCTTGCCCGCACCCGGGGAGCTGATCAGGTTCAAACAGAGGACGCCGTACTCGCTGAACGCCCGGCGCAGCAGCTCCGCCGTCCGGTCGTTCGCACTCAGCACTTTCTTCTCGACTTCGATCTTGTTCATGGCTCCTCCAGCTCGACATACGCAAGTTGCAACTCGTGCTCCGACCGCGAGCGCTCGATCTCCAGCTCGACTCCCGCGAATTCGGTGTTGCTCACCAGCAAGCCAAAGCCGTCGCGTAGCGCCTCCGGATCGACCCCGGCCCACGCGCCGATGCGGAGACCGATCCGCCGGAGAGGCAGGCCGTGCGCCGCCGCGGTCTTGCGGGCGGATTCGAGCACGCTGTTGGCGATGGCGAGTTCGTGCATCAGCAGATCCTCGGAAGCTGGTCGCCTGCCAGCATGTCCACGGTCCGGCAGGTCCCGAGCGTCGTGCGCACGGTCACGAGCCCGGCTGGCGCATCCGCAACCGCGCCGATGACCTGCGCCTGGCGGCCGAGCGGGTGGCGGCGCATGGCCGCGAGCACGGGCTCGGCCGCTTCGCGCGCGACGATAGCCACCAGCTTCCCCTCGTTCGCGACATAGAGCGGGTCCAAACCCAGCAACTCGCAGGCGCCGCGCACTTGCTCGCCGATCGGGATCGCAGCATCCTGCAACTCGATGGCCACGCCGGACTTGGCGGCGATCTCGTTCAGCGCGCTGGCCAGTCCACCACGCGTAGGGTCACGCATGCAGCGGATCCCAGGCGCCGCCGCGAGCATCTCCTCCACCAGCGTGTGGAGCGCGGAGCAATCACTCGCGATGGTGGTGGTCAGGCCGAGGCCATCGCGCGCGGCGAGCACCGCGATGCCATGTTCCCCGAGGCTGCCGCTCAGCAGCACGCGATCGCCGGGGCGCGCGCGGTCGCAAGAAAGTTCGAGCTGCTCCGGCACCAGCCCGATGCCGGAGGTGTTGACAAAGAGACCGTCGGCGGCGCCGTGCTCCACGACCTTCGTATCGCCCGTCACGATCTCCACGCCGGCCGCTTCCGCCGCCGCCCGCGCGGATTCGACGATGCGGCGCAGGTCGTCGAGCGGAAAGCCTTCTTCCAGGAGGAACGCTACGCTCAGCCAGAGCGGGCGCGCGCCGGCCATCGCCAGATCGTTGACGGTGCCGTTGACGGCGAGGGAACCAATGTCGCCGCCGGGGAAGAAGAGCGGCCGCACGACGAACGAATCGGTGGTGAAGGCGATGCGGGCGTTGCCGACCGGCAGCACGGCCTGGTCATCCAGCCGCGCCAGCGTCGCGTTGGAGAAGGCCGGCAGGAAAAGCTCATGCAACAGCTCGGCGGAGAGCCGGCCGCCACTGCCGTGTCCCAGCAGGATGGTGCGGCGCTCGCTGACCGGAGCGGGACAAGTGACGGCCGGCTTGAGGACGGTCGTCATCGAGCGTTCCCCGCACGGCGGCGATAGCGGTAGTAGGCGGCGCAGGCGCCTTCGCTCGAGACCATGCCCGCGCCCAGCGGCGTCAGCGGAGTGCATGTCGTCGCGAAGGACGGGCACTCGGTCGGCTCCTTCACGCCGCGCAACACTTCGGCGCTGATGCATCCGAGCGGTTCGGGCGCCGGCTCGACGGCGAGTTCGAAGCGCGACTCGGCGTCGTGCGCGGCGTATTCGGGACGCAGGCGCAAGCCGCTTGCGGCGATGGGCCCGAGCGCGCGCCACTCGCGGTCGCAGACCTCGAAGACCTCCGCGATCATGCGCTGCGCTTCCTGGTTGCCGAGGCGCGCGACCGTGCGGACGTATTGGTTCTGCAGTTCGTGCGTGCCCCGCTCGAGCTGCGCCACCAGCATCGCGGTCGCCTGCAGCAGGTCCACAGGCTCGAACCCGGCGATCACGATGGGGATGCGAAAGTCGCGCGCGAGCGCCTCGTACTCCATGGCGCCCATCACGGTGCAGACGTGCCCGGGCGCGATGAGCCCCTCCACCTGGTTGTCCGGAGCGGCAAGCAGCAGCCGCATCGCCGGGGGGACCAGCAGGTGGGAGACGAGCAGGAAGAAGTTCCGCACTCCTTCGTCGCGCGCCCGCCGGACCGCAGCCGCGTTCGCCGGGGCGGTGGTCTCGAACCCGATCGCGAAGAAGACGACGCTCTTCTCCGGGTTGTCGCGCGCGAGCTGCACGGCATCCATGGGGGAATACACCACGCGAACGTCGCCGCCGAGCGCGCGGGCGCCGAGCAGGTCGCGGTGCGAGCCCGGGACCCGCAGCATGTCGCCGAACGAGGCGAGGACGACGTCAGTCCGGCCGGCCAGCGCGATGGCCTTGTCGATCATTGCGGGCGGCGTGACGCAGACCGGGCAGCCGGGACCATGCAGGAACCGCACGCTCTCGGGCAGGAGCTCGTCGATGCCGTAGCGCATCAGCGTGTGCGTCTGGCCGCCACAGATCTCCATCAGGGTCCACGGGCGAGTCGCGCGCCGGGCGATCTGTGCCGCGAGCGCGCGGGCCAGCCGGGCATCACGATATTCGTCGAGGTAGCGCACAGGTCCTCACGGATCTTCCCCGGCAAGCGTGTCTTCCAATCCCGCCATCTCGGCCAGCAGCGCGGAGGTGCGCGCGGCGGCTTCCGCGTCGATGCGCGCGATGGCGAACCCGACGTGCACCAGGACGAAGTCCCCGGGCCGGGTCTCGGGCACGAACTGCAACTGGACGTCGCGCGTAATGCCGCCGAAGTCGACCACAGCGAGCGACTGCTCGCCGGGCATGATGCTGACCACACGGCCTGGAATGGCTAGGCACATGGGTGCGCCCCGATCTCGCCGGCAATCCGCGCCGCAAGCTGTTCGGCGGCGGCGGTCACCGGAGCCGAAGGCGATGCGCCCAGCTCGAAACCCGCGGCTTCGATGCCGTAGACGCGGATGCAGGCCGGCGCCCGGCCCAGGACCTGGACCAGGCGGAAGGCTTCGGCCACGCCCAGCCCGTGGGTGGAGGGCAGCGCGCCGGAAACGAGGCCGGGCACGGAGCTGTCCCAGACGTGGATCGTTCCCGGCGGCGCCCCGGTCATGACTGCGTCGATCAGGATGACGCGGTCGGCATCTTCCCAGACCGCCATCAAGTCACTGGTCTCGCCGGAGCAGACTTCTACGTCGATGCCGAACGCCTGCAAGCGCTCGGCTACGAGGAGGGCGGCAGCATCGTCGCGACGATAAGGATTACCGCACGCGATGATCTTCACGGGCGCTCCTGCTCGATGGTGACTTTCAGGAAGTGCGTGGCGCACGAGATGCACGGGTCGTAGTTGCGCACGGCCTGCTCGCACTTCCAGGTTGCATCCGCCAGCGGCCAGCCGCTGAGCCGGGCCGCGTACTCGCGCAGGTCGTCCTCGATGCGCTTCTGGTTCTGCGCCGTCGGCGGCACGATCTTGGCGGCGCGGACCAGGCCATGGTCGTCGAGCAAATAGCGGTGGTAGAGCAGGCCGCGCGGCGCCTCGGTCGCCGCGTGCCCGACGCCGGGCCCGGCGGCCACTTCGACGCGCGAAGCCGCCGGCGGTTCGTATTCGCGGATGAGGCGCAGCGCCTCGGCGCATGCGAACACCAGCTCGACCGCGCGCACCACGATGCTGCGGAACGGATTCTTCACCGGGGGCTTCAGCCCGGCCGCCACCGCGGCCTGTTGCGCCTCGCGTGGCAGCTGCTCGTAGTCGAGGCTGAAGCGCGCGAGCGGTCCCACCAGGTATGAGCCGCGGCCGCGCAGCGTGGAATGCAGCGCGTTCGAGTGCTTCACGTGCGACTCGACGAAGTGCTCCTCGTACTCCGCGGCGCGGATGTCGAGCCCGCTGCTGGAGACGATCCGCCCTTCATTCAGCGGATACTCCTGCGGATGGTGCAACGCGACGAATATGTAATCCTGCTCGAAGTCGGGGAACTCGAGCTTCGACGTGAACTCGACCGTCTGAAGCGCGGCTTCGAGCGCCCACTCCAGCTCGGGGACGAGCGCGGTGAGCTGCTGCTTGCGCGGCGTTTTGTAGAACCCGCCCACGGTCGCCGAGATGGGATGGATCTCGCGCCCGCCGAGCACGACCATCAGCGTGTTGCCGACCTTCTTCAACCGCAGCGCGCGCTCCACCAGCTCGCGGTGCTGCGCGGCCATCGCCACCGCATCCTGAAAACCCAGGAAGTCGGGGGCGTGCAGCATGTAAATGTGGAGCGCATGGCTCTCGATCCACTCGCCGCAGTAGAAGAGGCGTCGCAGCAGCCGCACCGCGGGATCGATGGTGACGCCGAGCGCGGCCTCGAGCGCATGCACCGAGCTCATCTGGTACGCGAACGGGCAGATGCCGCAGATGCGCGCCGTGATGTCGGGGACCTCGCTGAAGTGCCGGCCGCGCAGGAACGCCTCGAACATGCGGGGCGGCTCATAGATGCTGAGCTTGACGTCGGTGACGTGCTCGCCCGCCAGCTTGATGTAGAGCGCGCCCTCGCCCTCCACGCGGGCCAGCGTCTCCACGCGGATGGTCCGGGACGCGGAAGCAGTCGTCATCGCTTTTCACACTCCTCACTGGCTTTGCGGAACGGCCACGACCAGGCGTTGAAGCCGCGAAAGAGCCGGGCGAGCTGATAGTCCTTTTGGCCCAGGGCGAGCAGTTGCGCGGTGAGCGCCGCGGTGTTCGCCCCGGCGACCGGGCCGAAGCATCCGAAGCAGCCGCGGTCGAATCCCGGGCAGAGCGCGCCGCAGCCGGCCTGCGTCACCGGTCCCAGGCACGGCTCGCCGCGTGCGACCAGCACGCACACCTGGCCACGGCGCTTGCACTCCAGGCAGACGCTGTGAGCTGGGATGTTGGGCTTGCGCCCGATGAGCGTGGCGCTCAGCAACTCCAGCAGGTGCGCTTTGCTGATCGGGCAGCCGCGCAGCTCAAAATCCACCGGCACGTGCTCGCTGATCGGGGTGGACAACTTGAGGGTGCTGATGAACTGCGGCGAGGCATACACGACGCGCACGAACTCATCGACGTCCTTCCAGTTGCGCAACGCCTGGATGCCGCCGGCGGTCGCGCAGGCGCCGAGGGTGACCAGCGTCTTGCACTGCCGGCGCACCTGCTGGATGCGCTGGGCGTCGTGGTGCGTGGTGATCGAGCCTTCTACCAGCCCGATGTCGTAGGGCCCACGCAGCGCGGCGCGCGTCGCCTCCGGGAAGTAGGCGAGCTCGACCTCGCCGACGATGGCGAGCAGCTCGTCTTCGGCGTCGAGCAGGCTGAGCTGGCAGCCGTCGCACGAGGCGAACTTGAACACGGCGATCTTGGGCTTGCGCTTCGTCTTAGAGCTCATGGCGATCCACCAGCGGCCGGATGCGGTCATAGCGGAAGACCGGGCCGTCCTTGCAGATAAACCACGGGCCCCACTGGCAGTGGCCGCAAAAACCGCTGCCACAGCGCATGTTGCGTTCCAGCGAGAGGTGGATGTCTTCGCGCGCGAAGCCGCCGGCGCGCAGTTCGCGGATGACGAAGCGCATCATGATCTCGGGGCCGCAGACCATGGCGGTCGTGCGCTCCGGATGCAGCCGCGCGTACTTGAACAGTGTCGTCACGACGCCGACGCGGCCGTGCCAGTTCAGGCCGCCGTAGTCCACCGTGACCAGCGCCTGGGTGTCCGGGAGGCGCGCCCAAGCGGCAAGCTCCTTGCGGTAGAGCAGGTCCTTCGGGCTGCGCGACCCATATAAGAGGATGAGGCGGCCGTAGTCGCGGCGGTTGCGGAGCACGTGGTAGATCACGCCGCGCAGCGGCGCCAGACCGATGCCGCCGGCGACGATCAGGACGTCGCGCCCACGCGCCTCGGCGAGCGGCCAGCCGTGGCCGAACGGCCCACGTACCCCGATGGTCTCGCCTGCGCGGCGGCCTACCAGCGCCTGCGTCGCGGCGCCGACGCTGCGAATGGTGTAGCTCAGGCAGTCGTGCTCGGCGGGGTCGCCGCTGATGGAGATGGGAACCTCGCCCACCCCGTAGGACCACAGCATGCTGAACTGACCCGGGACGAAGCTGGTGTCCCCGCCACCGTGCGACGCAACGGTGAGCGTGAAGGTGTCCTGCGTCTCGCGCGTCAGGCGGCGGACGACGAACGGCTCCGGCACCAGGAACCCTGGCGTGGCGGCGACTTCGGGAACAGGGATGGTCACCATGACGTCACCGCGCCACCGCGTAGACGTCGAGGAGCTGGAAGCGCGCCTGGTCGAGGCGCCGGTCGATGATCTTGCAGAAGCGCTTCAGCAGCTCGTAGCCCAGGTCGTGGTTGGCTTCGCATTTCTGGCGGAGACACTTGCCGTCGAGCGCGAAGACGCGCGTCGGCTCCACCACGCGGCCCTGGAACTTCCATTGATAAGGCGGCAGCAGCCAGGACCAGCCGAGCACGTCGCCGTCCAACACGGTGGCGACCGTGATCGGGTCATGGTTCGGCATCGCCATCTCCACCGCGATGCGTCCCGAGCGGACGAGGAAGAATTCGTTCGCTTCCTGACCCTCGCGGAAGATGTAGCTCCCGGGCTCGTACTTGCGGTTCGCCGCGCAGCCGCTCAGCAGCTCGATCCACTGCGGGTCGATCCCGGAGAGATAGGGATGTTCGGCGATGATGCGCTCAAGAGTTTCCATGCGATGCCTCCTGGAGCGCGTGGAACTCCTCGGTGAGGTCGATCCCCACCGGACACCAGGTGAGACAGCGGCCGCATCCGACGCAGCCGTGCGCTCCGAACTGGTCGATCCACGCTCCGAGCTTGTGGCTCATCCACTGGCGGTAACGCGCGCGCAGCGAGGCGCGGATGCTCCCGCCGTGGATGTAGGAAAAGTCAGGGTTGAAGCAGGAATCCCAGTGCCGGCAGCGCGTGGCGTGCTTGCCGGTCACGTCGCTGCCGTCCTCCACCGTTGTGCAGAAGCAGGTGGGGCAGACGGAGGTGCAGTTGCCGCAGCCGAGGCACCGCGCGGCGATCTTGTCCCAGTGCGCGTCGTCGAAGACGCGCGCGAGCAGCTCGTGGGACGCGGCGGAGTCGAGCTTGCGCGCCTGCTCTTGTGCGGCGCGCGCGATGCCTTGCTCGAGTTCGCGCAGGTCGCCTGGGCCGGCCGCCGCCGACTCCAGCTCGGCCAGCACCTCGGCGCCACGCTCGCTCCCCGCCGCCGCCAGGAAGTGGTGCGGCGGACCGTGCAGCTCGGCGATCACCAGATCGTATCCGTCTGCCACGCGCGGCCCGGCCTGCATCGCGGCGCAGAAGCAGGCGCCGCCGGCATGGAGGCACTGGATGGCGACCAGGAACGTCCGCTGCCGGCGCGCCGCACAGCCCGCATCCCCGCCCGCGGTCAGCGCTTGCTCGAGGCGCGCGATGGCTGCGAGGTCGCAGGCGTGCACTCCGAGGAAGGCCATCGCCCGCTGGTCGCGCGGTTCCGGCTCGAGGATCCGGAAGCCGCAGTTCTCGCGCTCGGCGGTGAAGAGCGTGCTCTGCGGCGGGTGCAGGTACTTCTTCCAGCTGTGCGGTCCGTTGCCGTATGCGAAGTAAGCCTGATGTTCCTGGGGAACGATGCGGTAGATGCCAGGGGCTTGCGCGTCGCTCCAACTGACGGGGAGGTCCGCGGCGCTGTGCAACTCGTCGAGGACGATGGCCGCGTCGCGCACGGTCGGGCCTAGGACGCGGTAGTCACGGCGCTGCAACGCTCGGATGAGCGCTCCCGGCGCCGCAGCATCGAGGACACGATGCTCACGCAGGGGCATGGGGCGCCTCCACAGATACTGTCAACAGCGCGGTCTTATGCGTCGGTGACCGCGGTCACCACAGGATGTTTATTTGGCCTCTGGTCGACGACCATTACGGGAGCAAGTATCGCGGGCGTTCTTCGGGACACGACTGACGCCTCGGACTGGACGGTGGCGATCCCGCCCGCACTCTGCGCGGCCGATCTTCGCCGGCAGGGGAGCCTCACAATGCCCGGTGACCGCCGTCACAGGTGACGTTCCGCAGCGGGGGTATTCATACTCCATGCTGGACCTCGAAATAGAACGAACGTTCGATAGATATCGCGACCTGCTGGAGGACCTCTCCTTCCCCGCGGTGCGCCGCTGGAAGGAAGCGAACCCGGGCCGCAAGGCCGTGGGCTTCTTCCCGGTGTACGCTCCGGTCGAGATCCTGCACGCCGCCGGCATGTTGCCGGTCGGACTGGCGGGCGCCGGCGACCGCCTCGACATCCAGCATGCCGACGCGCGCTTCGGCTCCTTCATCTGCTCCATCATCAAGACGACGCTGGAGATGGGCATGACCGGCCACCTCGAGCCGTTCGAGGGGCTGCTGTTCTCCTCCATCTGCGATTCGGCGCGCAACCTGGCGTTCGTGATGAAGCGCAACTTTCCGCAGAAGTACATCGACTTCCTTCACCTGCCGCACAATCCGTCGTCGCCGGCCAGCGTGGAGTTCCTGGCGGCCGAGTACCGCCGCCTGATCGGCGAACTCACCACTATCGGCGGCGACTTCAACGACGACAAGCTGCGCGCGAGCATCGCGCTCTTCAATCGCCAGCGCGAGCTGGTGCGCCGGCTCTATGCGCTGCGCGCCGCCTCGCCGCACCTGTTGCGCGCCTGGGAGTGTTACGTCGTGGTGCGCGCCGGCAACGTGATGCCGGTCGAGGAGCACATCGCGCTGCTGGAGCAGGTGGCGGCGTCCGCGCCGCGGCGCGGCGCAAAGAAGCGCGACTCGCTGCGCGTGGTGGTCGAAGGCGCATTCTGCGAGCAGCCGCCGCTGGAGGTGATTCGCCTGATCGAGGAGGCCGGCTGCGACATCGTGGAAGACGACTTCGCGCTCGCGCCGCGCTGGTTCACCGAAGACGTGCCCTCCGCGGGCGACCCGGTGCTCGCGCTCGCCGAGGCCTACGTGAACCGCTCGGTCTATTCCTCGGTGCGGCACGACTTCCGCAAGCCGCGCTGGCTCGGCCTGGCGGAGAAGACCAAGGTCTCGCGGGCCGACGCCGTGATCTTCCTGATGGCGAAGTTCTGCGAGCCCGCGTACTTCGACTACGTCCCGTTCAAGCAGCAGGTGGAGCTCATGGGCCTGCCGCATCTCGCGCTCGAGTACGAGGAGAAGCTGTTCACCTTCGAGCGCCTGCGGACGGAAGTGGAGACCTTCGTGGAATCGCTGGTGTTCGACTAGGAGACAGGATGGCGGAGAAGAGCGAATATCGCGGCAACATCCACCAGCGGCAGAAGCAGCTGATGCTCGACTGGTACGCGCGGCTCGAGCAAGCCGCCGAAGGCGGCGAGCCCAAGACCTGCTCGCTGATGGTCTCGGGCAACTGCGTCGAGCTGCTCGAGGCCTTCGGCATCGTGCCCATCTACCCCGAGGTCAACGCGCTGCAGCTGGCCATCCGCCACCAGTCGCTCGACCCCATCCTCGCGGCCGAGGAGATGGGCTACGCGGCCGACAACTGCGCCTACGTCAAAGCCGATATCGGCTGCCTGCTGAAGGGCATCACGCCGACCGGCACGCGCCTGCCCGAGAAGCCGACGCTGGTGCTGTGCAACTTCGTCGGATGCAACACCTACCTCAAGTGGTTCGAGCACGTGGCCAAGTTCACCGGCGCGCCGCTCTACGTGATCGACGTCCCGTTCCTGCGCACCGCCGAGCCCTCGAAGGAGGACGTGGCCTATGTCGTGAAGCAGCTGCAGGAGCTGGTCGCGCTGCTGGAGAAGCTGACCGGGCGCAAGTTCGATCCCGACCGCTTCCGCCACGCGGTGGAGTGCTCGGCGCGCTCCGAGGAGCTGTGGTCCCGCATCAAGCACCTTGCCAAGGTCACGCCGTCGCCGTTTGACGCCTACTTCGACGCCATCACGCTGATGGGGCCGCTCTATGTGTATCGCGCGACCCAGGAAGGCGTGGACTTCTTCGCGCAGGCGCTGGCCGAGCTCGAAGCCAAGCGCTTTGCCGGCGAGGGCATCTACGAGCGCGAGCGCTTCCGGCTGGTGATGGAAGGGCCGCCGCCGTATCCCTACTTCCGCACCTTCCGCGACATGTTTGCGAAGTGGCAGGCGACCGCGGTGGCCTCCACCTACTCGACCGTCGGTGGGCTGTGGGAGTTCGGCTTTCGGCACGACCCGGCCCAGCCCTTCGAATCGGTGGCGATGCACATGATCGCGCAGAACGTGACCAACCGGAACATGCTGCAGCGCTACGACCAGATGCAGCGCTACATGGAGGAGTGGAAGGCCGACGGCGTGATCATCCACTTCGTGAAGAGCTGCCGGCTGTTCTCCGCCGGACAGGGCGACATGCGCGACTACTTCTCCAAGCAGCTCGGAGTGCCCACGCTCTACATCGAGAGCGACCTCGAGGACCCGCGCTACTTCGCCGAAGCACAGACGCGCAACCGCATCGACGCCTTCTTCGAGGCGCTCGAGCACTCCAAGGCGCACCCCCGGGCCAAGGCGGAGCCGAAGAAGGGAGCGCAACTATGCGTATTGCCGCAGGCGTAGACGTCGGCTCCACGCAGACCAAGGCCGTGCTGCTGGCGGACAACGGCGGGCGCCAGATCATCGCGCGCAAACTCACCGACACCGGCGCCAACGTGCAGAAGGCCGCCGAGCGCGCCTTCGATCTGTGCTGCGCGGAGGCCGGCATCAAGGCGGGCGACGTGGGGTTCGTGGTCGGCACCGGCTATGGCCGCTACAAGATCAGCTTCGGCAACGCGCAGATGACCGAGATCAGCTGCCACGCGCGCGGCGCCAGCTTCCTGTGTCCCGGCACGCGCACCGTGATCGACATGGGCGGGCAGGATTCCAAGGCCATCAGCGTGGGCGCCAACGGCGAGGTGCTCGACTTCGTGATGAACGATAAGTGCGCCGCCGGCACTGGCCGCTTCCTCGCCAACGCCGCGGAGGTCATCGGCATCGGGCTCGACGAGATCGGCCCGCTGGCGCTCGAGGCCCGGCGCCCGGTGAAGATCGCGACCGTCTGCACCGTCTTCGTCGAGGCCGACATCCTCTCCTATCTCTCGAACGGCAAGAAGCCCGCCGACATCCTGGGCGGCGTCCACCTGGCGATCGCGAAGCGCACGCTCTCGCTGGCGCGCCGCGTGAACATCGAGCCTGAGATCACCATGACGGGCGGCGTGGCCCGCAACGTCGGCATGGTGCACGCGCTCGAGGAAGTGCTGGGCGCGAAGATGAACGTGACTCCGGACGCGCACTTCATGGGCGCGGTGGGCGCGGCGCTGTTCGCGCTCGAGAAGATGGACGACAGCTTCGAGATGGGGTGGACGAAGGAATATGCGAGTCATCGCGGGAATTGATTGCGGTACCGGGTTCACCAAGGCGCTGGTCATCGGCCAGTCGCCGGGCGGCACGCCGCACATCCTGGGCAAGGCGCGGGTGAAGAGCGGCGTGAACGCCGACGCGGCGGCGGAAGAAGCGCTGCGCACCGCCGTGGTCAGCGGCCAGCTCCGCCGCGAGGACGTGGATTACATCGCGACCACCGGCTTCGGCCGGTACAGCGTCGGCTTCCGCGACATCCAGATCACCGAGATCACCAGCGCCGCGCGCGGCGTGCATCACCTCCTGCCCCAGGCGGAGTGCGTGCTCGATGTCGGCGCGCAGTCCACTCGCGCCATCTCCACCGTGGGCGGCAAGGTGAAGCTGTTCAAGAGCAACGACAAGTGCGCGGCCGGCTCCGGCATGTTCATCGCGCGGGCGGCCAAGTATCTCGAGGTCCCGCTGGAGACGGTGGGCGAGGCGTCGCTGGCCTCGCGGCACTCGCAACCCATCTCGAGCGTCTGCGCCGTGCTGGCGGAGAGCGAGATCATCAATCACGTCTCGGCGGGCGTCACGGTTGAAGACATCTTCCGCGGCATCCACGAATCGCTCGCCGACCGCGCCGGCGCGTTGCTGCGGCGCGTCGGCATGCGCGACCGCATCGCGCTCATCGGCGGCGTCGCGCTCCAGGGCGGCATCGTCAAGGCGCTCGAAGAGCGGCTGAACGTGAAGGTCGACGTGCCGCCGGATTGCGAATACGTCTGCGCGCTGGGCGCGGCGCTCCTGGGCGCGCGGCGGTTGCTGGCGAGAGACACGGAGGGAGCGCATGCAGCCGGCCTACGGGTATGAGCTGACCGCGGTCGGCGCTGCGCTCGCGCGCTGCGAGCTCGCGCTCGCGCCCGCGCCCGACGAGGTGGTCATCGAAGTCGCGGGCTGCGGCGTCTGCCACACCGACGTCGGCTTCGCTTACGACGGCGTGCCGACGCGCCACGCGCTGCCGCTCGTGCTCGGGCACGAGATCAGCGGCCGCGTGGTCGAGACCGGCGAACTCGCCGCGCGATGGATGGGAAAGAGCGTCATCGTGCCGGCGGTGATCCCGTGCGGCAAGTGTCCCGCCTGCCTGGCGGGGCGGCCGACCATCTGCGCCAAACAATTCATGCCCGGCAACGACGGCCACGGCGGCTTCGCCACGCACGTTCGCGTCTCGGCGCGCGGGCTGTGCGAAGTGCCGGAACAACTGCCGTCCGGCGTGACCGCCGAGATGCTCTCGGTGGTTGCGGACGCCGTGACGACGCCCTACGAAGCGATCCGGCGCTCCGGACTGAGCGCGGATGACGTTGCCGTCTTCGTCGGCGTGGGCGGCGTCGGCGGATTCGGCGTGCAGATCGCCGCCGCGCGTGGCGCGGCCGTCGTCGCGGTCGACGTCGAGCCGGACCGGCTCGCGCTCGCTGCGCAGCACGGCGCGTCGCTCGCCGTCAACGCGCGCGAGCTGGACGAGAAAGAATTGAAGAAGCGCGTGCGCGCCTTCGCCAAAGAGAGCGGCAAGCGCGGCATCGGCACGAAAGTCTTCGAGACCAGCGGCACCCCGGCCGGCCAGCAGACGGCATTCAGCCTGCTCGATTTCGGGGGCTACCTGGCCGTGGTCGGCTTCACGCCGAAGAAAGCCGAGCTGCGGCTTTCGAACCTGATGGCGCTCGACGCCACCGCGCGCGGCAACTGGGGCTGCCCGCCGGAGCAGTATCCGGCGGCGTTGCAGCTCGTGCTCGATGGCAAGGTCGCGCTCGCGCCCTACGTCGAGTCGCATCCGCTCGACGAGGCCCCGCAAGTGCTCGAGGCAGTCGCACATCACGCGCTCACCCGCCGCGTCATCCTGAAACCTTCGCGCAACGGAGGCAAGCCATGAAAGACCACAACCTCACCGCGGCGTTCACGCCGCAACACATCCTGGTGGAACGCAGGCCCGCGCGCGACCGCGCCGGCAAGCCCGTCGCCGGCCTGCACAACGTCTGGATCACGCTCAACAATCCCGACGAGCTGAATGCCTACACGACCGAGATGATCAAGGAGATCATCCTCGCGCTGCGCGAAGCCTCGAACGATCGCGCCGCGGTGTGCGTGGTGCTCACCGGCGCCGGCACGCGCGCCTTCTGCACCGGCGGGAACACGCGCGAGTACGCCGAGGTCTACGCCGGCGCGCCGCAGGAGTACCGCCAGTACATGCGGCTGTTCAACGACATGGTCTCGGCCGTGCTCGCCTGCGACAAGCCCGTGATCTGCCGCGTGAACGGCATGCGCGTCGGCGGCGGCCAGGAGATCGGCATGGCATGCGATTTCTCCGTCGCCAGCGACCTCGCAGTCTTCGGCCAGGCCGGCCCGCGGCACGGCTCCGCGCCCGACGGCGGCTCCACCGACTTCCTGCCGCTGTTCGTCGGGATGGAGCGCGCGATGTACTCCGGCACGCTGTGCGAGCCGTGGAGCGCGCACAAGTTCTACTGGCTCGGCGGGCTCACCGAGATCGTCCCGGCGGCGCGCCTGGACGGCGCCTGGCTCCCGAACCCGCTGGTCGTGAGCGAGCGCACGCTCGACGAGTACGGCCGCTTCGTCTTCGGCGACTTCAGGACCGGCGCGGCGAAAGAGGAAGGGAAGAAGACGCTGGCACGCTGCACCGTCGACCTCGCGCTGCTCGACGAGGCGGTGGAGAGACTCTGCACGCAGCTGCTTTACACCATGCCCGACTGCCTGGCAAAGACCATCGAGAGCCTGCGCAAGCACAAGCTCGAGCACTGGGACCGCAACAAGGAGACCAACCGTGCCTGGCTCGCGCTCAACATGATGACCGAGGCCAACGCCGGCTTCCGTGCGTTCCACCACGGCGACCGCGACCACCGCGAAGCCGACTTCATCAAGCTGCGGCAGCGGCTGGCCGAGGGCGCGCGCTGGAGCGAGGAGCTCATCGCCGAGATCGCGCCCTGGACCGCCAAGGCGCCGGCCGGGGCGGGAAAATGACCGAGACCACGAGCTACAGCAAGGTCCGCCTGGAGTTCAACGAAGCCGAGCGCACGGCGCGCATCACGCTGAACGCGCCCAAGGCGAACATCGTGGACCGCGCGATGATCGCGGAGTTGTTCTCCGCCCTTGACCGCTGCGCGCAGCGCGAGCTGTGCGCCGTAGTGCTCGCCGCCGAGGGGCCGCATTTCAGCTTCGGCGCCAGCGTGCAGGAGCATCTGCCGGAGCACATCGCGGAAACGCTCGCGGCGTTGCACGCGCTCATCGGGCGCATCGTGCGCATGCCGGCCCCGGTGCTCGCGGCCGTACACGGCCAGTGCCTGGGCGGCGGCTTCGAGCTGGCACTGGCCTGCGACCTGATCCTCGCCGACGACACCGCCGTCTTCGCCGCGCCCGAGATCAAGCTGGGCGTATTCGCGCCGGCGGCCTCGGCGATCCTGCCGGTGCGCGTGGGCGCCTCGCGCGCCGCCACGCTGCTGCTGACGGGCGAGAGCTGCTCCGCGCACGACGCGTTTGCAATGGGCCTGGTCGCCGCGGTCGCGCCCGCGGGCGGGCTCGAAGACCTGGTCGGCACGCATCTCGAGACGCATTTCGTCCCGCGCTCGGCCACGGGCCTGCGCTACGCCGCGCTGGCCGCGCGCACTCTCGTCCTGCACGCGGTCGACTACGACCTGCCGCACTGCGAAGGTATGTACCTCGAGGAGCTGATGGCGGCCCACGATGCCGTCGAAGGCATCCAGGCCTTCCTGGAGAAGCGCGAGCCGCGTTGGTACAAGAAGTCGATGGCCGAAGCCCTCGACTGATTTATCTTTGACGCCCATGCCGCAGGAACTGGCGGGACAAGTCGCGATCGTCACCGGTGGCTCGGGCGCCATCGGCGCCGCCATCGTGCAAGCGCTCGCCGCGGCCGGCGCGACCGCGTATTCGCTGGATCTCGCCGCGCCGCCCGCGAAGCTCCCCTACGTGCACTGCGACGTCCGCCACGAAGCCTCGGTCACCGCGGCCGTTGAGCACGTTGCCAAGCAGCACGGCCGCCTCGACATCGCCGTCCACGCCGCCGGCATCTCGCGCGACGCGGTCGTGTGGAAGCTCACCCCGGAAGACTGGGATCTCGTACAGTCGGTCAACCTGCGCGGCGCCTTCCTCCTGCTGCGTTCCGCGATCCCCCACATGCGCCAGAGAAACAGCGGCCGCGCGGTGCTCATCGGCTCCATCAACGGCTCGCGCGGCAAGTTCGGCACGGCCGCATACTCCGCCAGCAAGGCCGGCCTCATCGGGATGGCGAAATCGGTGGCGCGCGAGACAGGCCGCTTCGGCATCCTGGTGAACGTCATCGAGCCCGGCTGGGTGCGCACGCCGCTGACCGAGAAGGTGCCGCAGGAGATCCGCGACGCCGCCCTCGCCGAAAGCCTGGTCGGCAGCTTCCTCGACCCCGAGGACATCGCCTCCGCGGTCCTTTATCTATGCGGGCCTGCCGGCAAGCGCGTGACCGGCCAGGTCCTGCGCGTCGATGGCGGCCAGTTCCTTGGTCCCACGTAGGACGCTCCCCGAACCGCGCTCGCCATTCGCCAGCCGGTGCAAGTAGGCGGGATCGCAGACGGTCAGCCTCGTCCCGACGGTCCGGATGGCGCCGGCACGCCGCAGGCGCGAGAGCACCCGCGAAACCGTCTCGCGTGAGCTGTCGATCATCTGTGACATCGCCTCGTGCGTGAGCCGCAGCTCGGCGCTTGCCGGCCGCGCGCCGCCGCGCTCCTCCAGCATCCGCAGCAACACGCCGGCCAGCCGCGACTCCGCGCTGCGCGAGAGCCCGAGCAGGCTCAGGCCGCGGCACGCGTCGTGCAGGCCCTCGCTCAGCGACCGCGTCAGCGCCAGGCAGAACGCATGGTCGCTCTGCGCCAGGCGCAGGAAATCCTCGCGCGCGAGAAAGCGCGCCTCGCACGCCGTCAGCGCCTGCGCGTTGGTCGCATGCGCCTGCCCGGCCAGGCACGCGCTGGCGCCCAGCAGCTCGCCCGGCCGCGCCGTTCCCAGGATCAGCATCTTTCCGGCGGAGGAGCCGACGGTCAGCCGCACCCGTCCGTTCGCCAGCAGGTACACGCCGCGCGCGCCAGCCCCCTCGTGGAACAGCAACGCGCCTGGCGCGTAGCAGCGCGTCGGCGTCCCGCGTTTCAGGCCTTCGAACGGCGGGTGATAGCGGTCACAGCAAGAAAGGTTCGGGGCTGGCAGAGTTGTGGCCATTGGACTGCTTGTCTGTAAGCAAGCGGCGGACCAAACGGACTGTTGCGTTTCACCACACACCGCGCATCGTCCGCTCGGGCATGTCCGACGGTACGCCGCACTCTCGTGCGCGCGAGAGTACAGTTATGAAAAGGACTGCGAAAAACTGATGCGTGCCCTGCGCGTCTTGCTCGTCGACGACGAGCCGAACACGTGCGCTTACATCAAGGCGGCGCTCACCGCCGAGGGGCACGACTGCCACGACTTCCTGCGCCCCGCGCCGGCGGAGCAATTCCTCGCTGCGAACGAGGTCGACCTTGCGCTCATCGACGTGTACCTCGGTGACGTCAGCGGGCTCGACCTGGTGCGCCGCCTGCGCTCCATCCAGCCCGACCTCTACTGCGTCGTGATGACCGCGCACATCAGCGTGGAGACGGCGGCGCGCTCCACCGCCGAAGGCGCCATCGACTATGTCGCCAAGCCGCTTTCGCTCGAGCAGCTGCGCGCGGTCTGCGAGAGCGCCGGCGCTTATCGCCGCCGCCGCGCGGCCGCGACCGTCGTGCCGGAGGCGGGTCCGCAGGGCTCGGCCATCATCGGCAAGAGCCCCAAGATGCTCGAGGTCTACAAGATCATCGCGCGCGTCGCGCCCAGCAACATGCACGTGCTCATCACCGGGCCCAGCGGTAGCGGCAAGGAGCTCGTGGCGCGCGCCATCCACCAGCACTCGCGCCGCGCGCGCGCCCCGTTCACGGCGGTCAACTGCGGTGCGCTCACCGAGACGCTGCTCGAGAGCGAGCTCTTCGGCCACGAGAAGGGCGCGTTCACCGGCGCCGCCGCCATCCACAAGGGGCTGGTGGAGACCACCGACCAGGGAACGCTCTTCCTCGACGAGATCACCGACACCACGCTCAGCTTTCAGGGCAAGCTGCTGCGCGTGATCCAGGAACAGCAGGTGCGGCGCGTCGGCTCGAGCCGCCTCATCCCGGTCGACGTCCGCGTGTTCGCCGCCTCCAATCGCGACATGCTCGCATGCATCCGCGAGGGTCGATTCCGCGAGGACCTCTACTACCGCCTCAACGCAGTCCACATCGAGGTGCCCGCGCTCGCCGAACGCCGCGAAGACGTCGCGCTGCTGGTGCGGCACTTCCTGCAGCAGTTCAACGAGCGCAACGAGCGCAACGTCAGCATCGAAGCCGCCGCGGTCGAGCGGCTCGCCGCCCTCGACTGGCCCGGCAACGTGCGCGAGCTTGAGAACACCATCCATCGCCTCGCCGTCTTCGCTGCCACCGGGCGCATCACCAGCGCCGACGTGGAGCGGGAGGCCGCCCGGCTGCAGGAGCCCGCCGCGCTGTCCCCGAAAGCGCCTCGCCCCGACCGCCTGCTGGAGATGGAGCGCGAGCACATCGCGCGCGTGCTCGCGGAATCTCGCGGCAACAAGTCGGAGGCGGCACGCCGCCTCGGAGTCGAGCGCAAGACGCTCTACAAGAAGGCCCGCCGCCTGGGCATCGACCTGCATTCCCCGGAAAAGCACTGATGGCCGCCACCCGCCGATTCCCGCGACGCCGCACCGGAAGGCGCGACCTCATCCTGGCGGTATCGCTCTTCCTGCTGGTAAGCGCGCTCAGCCTGCTGCCGCTGGCGCGCGAGTGGCAGCTGCGCGTCGACGACACCTACTTCCGCGCCGCGCCGCAGCCGCCGCAGCGCTCGCCGGTCGTGCTCGTCCTCATCGACGACGACAGCCTGCAGCGCTACGGCCGTTGGCCGTGGTCACGCACCCGGCTCGCTGAGCTGACGGAAAGGATCCACATCGCCGGCGCGCGCGTCATCGGACTGGACATTCTGCTGGCCGAGCCGCAGACCCCGGAAGCCGACCGCGCGCTCGCCGCGGCGCTGGCGCGCAGTGGCGGCACGGCCGTGCTGGTGGACAAGATCGGCCGCTTTCCCGACGGGCCTCGCTGGATCGAGCCTCTGCCGGCCTTCGCGGAGCACGCCGCCGTCGGGCACGCGCAAGCCGTGCTGGACCTCGACGGTGTCTGCCGCCGCTTCCCGCCGCTGCAGCTCACGCCCGAAGGCGCGCGTTGGGCCTTTCCCGTGGAGGTCGCGCGCCTCGCCGACCCCGCGCGCACGGGGCGCTACCTGCGCGCTTACGGCATCGCCGAGCGGGAATCGCCCGGCTCGATCGCCATCGCGCAGCCGGTACTGGTGCCCATCGCCTACCGCCGCGCCGACTTCCACCGCATCTCCGCCGCCGCCGTGCTGGAAGGCGCAGACCTGGGGGCGGTGCGCGACCGCACGGTGCTGGTCGGCTTCGGCCCCACCGAGCTCGGCGACCGCATCGCTACTCCCTTCAGCGGCGAGCTGCCCACGCCCGGCGTCGAGGTCCACGCCCAGATGCTCGACGGCATCCTCACCGGGCGCTCCCTGTTCGACCTGCCGTGGTGGGTGAACGCGCTGTTCCTGTTCGCCACCTGCCTGACGATCGTCACGCTCTCGCGCCACGCGGTCGGGTGGCGTGTCTTGCCGGCGCTCGCGGCCGCCACCGCCGCGTTCTACCTGTTCGGGCTCGGGGTCTTCCTGTTCGGCTCGCGCCTGCTTTCCTTCGGGGCGCCGCTGCTCGCGATCGTGCTCGGGCCGCTGCTGGCCTACAGCGCCGACCTCCTGGTGGTGGAGCGCAGCGTCGCGCGCCAGCTCGAGGAGCTGCAGCGCTGGCTGGAAGCGCGCCATGCCAAGCCTGCCGGCCGGCATCCCAACGACCTCTTCTGGCGGCTGGCGGTGCTGCGTCGGCTGCAGATCGAGCTGGGCTCGGCCTACGAATTGCACCAGGCATTGTTGGAGTCCACCGCCGACCCGGTCGCGGTCTTCGACCCGCAGGGAGAGCTCCTGCTCCGCAATCGCGCGTTCGCCGCCGCCTTCCCGCAGGAGCCGCCGCTGGACCTTGCCCGCTTGCGCGCGGAGCTCGCGCTGGGAGCCGGCGTCACGGAGGCCGAAGTCGAAGTGCGCGACGAACTCTACGCCTTGCACCTCGTGCCGATGCTGCCCACCACGCTCTCGCCGGCGGGCGGCACTATCGTGCGCTTGGCTAGCCTGCGCACGCGGCTGGAGCGCGACCGCGCGCGCGCCGAGGCGCTGGGCTTCGTCACGCACGAGCTGCGCACGCCGCTCGTCGCCATCCAGGGATTCGCGCAGCTGATGCTCGAGCATCCTGGGGTCCCGGCGGCGGCCTCGGCGCCCGGGACCATCCTGCTCGAGTCGCGCCGCCTGCTCGAGCTCATCAACAGCTACCTCGACGTGTTGCGGCTCGAGACCGGCGCGCGTCCCCTGCGGCTGGAAGAAGTGTCGCTCGGCGCGGTAGCGCAGCGCATCGTGGACCTGCTGCAACCGCTCGCCGATTCCGCCGGGATGCGCCTCTCGCTGGCCGTCTCCGCCGCCTGCACGGTGCGGGGCGACGTCTCGCTGCTCTCCGGCGCGGTGCTGAACCTGGTGAGCAATGCGCTCAAGTACGCTGATCCCGGCACCGACATCCGCATCGTCTGCTCGCATGAGAGCGACGACGCCGTGCTCGGCGTCTACAACCGCGGCCGCGAGATCCCGCCCGAGTTGGTGCCGCGCCTCTTCGACCCGTTTTACCGCACCGCCGCGGCGGAGAGCGCCGCGCCCGGCACCGGGCTGGGACTCACGTTCGTGCAACGCATCCTCGAACAGCATGGCGGCACGGTGCGTGCTGCCACCATGCGCGGCGAGACGCTGTTCGAGATCCGGCTGCCGCTAGCCGTCGCGCTCGCCGCGAAAGGAATCGCATGAGACCGATACGCGCGCTTTTCGTCGCGCTCGTGGTGCTGCTCGCCGCGGGCCTGCCCGCGGCCCAGACCCCCGAACCCGCAACACTCGTCGCGGGCTCCGCGACCATCGACGACATCAAGGGCGAGGTGACCGTGCAGCCGCCCAACGCCGCCGCCGCCAAGCCGCAGCGCGGCCAGGTGCTCGCGCCCGAGACCATCCTCGAGATCCGCAAGGGGAGCGCCCTGCTTCATCTCGAAGACGGCTCCCAGGTCCTCATCCGCAAGAACAGCCGCGTGGTCGTGAAGGCTCCTGAAGGCGCCCTCGCGCGCCTCATCGACCTGCTGCTCGGCCGTGTGTACGCCAAGGTCCGCAAGCGCACCGGCAGCGCGCCTTCGTTCCGCATGGGCACTCCGACAGCGGTCATCACCGTGCGCGGCACCGAGTTCGATGTCTCGGTGAACGAGAAAGGGAAGACCCGCGTCGAGGTCCATGACGGGCTCGTCGCCGTCGCGTCGCTCCTCGCGCCCGATCGGCCGGTGTTGCTGCGCCCCGGCTTCCACACCACCGTGCAGCGCGACCAGTTGCCGGAACGCCCGGACCGCAGCTATCTGTTCGACGACGATCAGCGGCGCACCCCCGGTCGCGAGTCAGAGCGTGGAGAGCGCGACTCCGAGCGCCAGGGAACCGAGAAGCCGGAGGACCCCGACTAGCTGGGCCTTTCCCGGCCCCAACCTGGGTTCATCGGACCCAGCTGCTCGACCCGCGCGTCATTTTCCCCGCGCATAACCGCCACTTTTCCCCGGTCACTTTGGCAGCCGGACTGCCTTTACTCGAGTACCAGGCCAGGGGACCTCGTTGGCGACCGGTACTGCATCTCGACATCACAGCCGAGTGGCGGGCAGTCTCTTCGCGCCCACGCGGCAGGGAATCGTGTGCGCCGCGAAATGGCTGGGTCACCCAGGAGTTCTCCCCGGCTTGGCCCTTGGGCTCCTGTGTGTGCTGTCGCTGCCCGCTGCTGCCCAGCTCTCGCCGGGCCCGCTTTCCCGGGCTCATCGAGCGCTGGGCGGACCGGCGGGCTGCACGCAGTGTCACGCCGTTTCCGCGGGCGCAGCAAAGTTCCGCTGTCTCGACTGCCATCGCGAGATCGCCGTGCGGCTGGAGCAGCGCCGCGGCCTGCACGCCGGCTACGTCCCCGTGGGCGCCGACAGCAAGGCCTGCATCCACTGCCACTCCGAGCACAACGGCGAGGACTTCGCGGTCATCCACTGGGACCAGCGCGCCTTCCAGCACGCCACCACCGGCTTCAACCTGGAAGGGAAGCACGCAGCGCTCGACTGCACGCAGTGCCACAACACGCAGCGCATCGTCGCCGCCGAGCGGTCTCTGCTGAAGAATCCTGCACACAGCTTCCTCGGCTTGTCGCGCACCTGCACCAGTTGCCACGAGGACAAGCACAAGGGACAGCTCGGCGCGAACTGCCTGCAGTGCCATGGCGAGCAGACCTGGAAGCCGCGCTTCGACCACGCGAAGACGCGCTATCCGCTCACGGGCGACCACCTCCAGGTGCGTTGCGAGAGCTGCCACACGCCCGGCCCGGACGGCGCCATCCGCTACACCGGCCTGCGCTTCGACCGCTGTTCCGCCTGCCACAGCGATCCGCACAAGGCCGCCTTCGCGCAGCAGACCTGCGAGTCCTGCCACTCCACCGGCGGATGGAAACAGACCAGCTTCGTCGCGCGCTTCGATCACGGCAAGACCGGCTTTCCGCTGCTCGGCAAGCACCTCCAGGTCGGCTGCCAGAGCTGCCACCGCGCCGCCGACTTCAAGACGCCCATCGCGCACGACACCTGCGCGAGCTGCCACAAGCCCGACCCGCACGGCGGACAGTTCGTCGCCCGCGCCGGCGGCGCCGCCTGCGAGGGCTGCCACACCGTCGAGGGCTTCAAGCCGGCGAAGTTCGCGCTCGCCGAGCACGACCGCACCGGCTTCCCGCTGCGCGCCGCGCACGCCACCGTCGCGTGCGCGAAGTGCCACGCCCCCGCCGGTAAGGCCACGCGCTTCAAGGTGAAGTTCGGCCAGTGCCTCGACTGCCACGCCGACGCGCATCGCGCGCAGTTCGCCGCCGCGCCGCTGCTGAACCGCTGCGAGCAGTGCCACGACGAGCGCAGCTTCCACCTCACGCGCTTCACGCTCGTGCGCCACGACCAGGGGAGGTTCCCGCTCACGGGCGCACATCGCGCCGTCGCCTGCATGGAGTGCCACAAGCCGCGCGGCAAGCTGGAGGTCGCCGCCTACCACTTCGATTCGCTCAACTGCACCACCTGCCACGAAGATCCCCACAAGGGGCAATTCGCCGCGCGCATGCTGCGCATCGCCGCGGACGGCAAGGCCGCCGGCTGCGAAGCCTGCCACTCGACCAAGGCGTGGAACGACCTGGTCCGCTTCGACCACGGCTCGACCAAGTTCGCGCTCGCCGGTGCGCACCGCGCGGTCGCGTGCGAGTCGTGCCACCGCCCGCCGAACCTGGAGCGCAAGCTGCTCGCGGTGGATTTCCGCGCCGCGCCCTCGCAATGCGAGGAGTGCCACGCCGACCCGCACGGCGCGCAGTTCGCCGGCGCCGGCCGCGTGACCCGCTGCGCCGAGTGCCATACCGCGATGAAGTGGCGGCCGTCGCTCATCGACCACGAAAAGTTCGCCTTCTCGCTCAAGGGCGCGCACGAGAACGTCGCCTGCAAGCGCTGCCACGTCCTGCGCCGCGAGATCGAGGGCGAGCAGGTCCTGTTCTACAAGCCCACGCCGGTCCGTTGCGACGTCTGCCACGGCAACGGCGCCGTCGCCGGTGGCTCGTGAGGGAAGTGATGGATCTCAGGCAGAACGACTCGAAGGTCCATGGCCCCGGCAGTCTGGCTGCTGGATTGCATTCCATACGCCGGGTGGGAAGGGACACATGCGCCGGCTAGCGCTCGCGTTCGTGACGATCGTCGCCGTGCTGGGTTGCGCGGGGCTCGCGCTGCGCGCGCAGGAGCGCGGCGGCATCCCGCGCGCCTCGGTGCGCAGCCCGCACGGGCCGCTTGCCATCCGCTGCGAGAACTGCCACACCTTTACGGGATGGAAGCCGATCCGCGCCATCCCCGAGTTCGATCACGACAAGACGCGCTATCCGCTGCGTGGCATGCACGCCAAGGTCGGCTGCATGCAGTGCCACGCCAGCCTGGTCTTCACCGACGTGGGCAAGAGTTGCTCCGCCTGCCACGCCGACATCCATCGCGGACAGAACGGCAAGAGCTGCGAGCGCTGCCACACCGTCAACGGCTGGCGCGTCTCCATCGACGACATCCAGAAGCACTTCAACCGCTTCCCGCTGACCGGCGGGCACTCCACCGCGCAGTGCGGCGATTGCCACAAGAGCGCCGCTGCCGGCGTCTTCCCCGGTCTCAGCACGGTCTGCTACTCCTGTCACGCCAAGGACGCGAAGAGCGCGCCCGTCGACCACAGCGCTTTCCCGACCGATTGCACCGCGTGCCACTCCATGGACACCTGGCTGGGCGCGAAGTTCGATCACCTGCGCTTCACCGGATTCGCCCTCACGGGCACGCACGCCACGCTCGATTGCGCGGCCTGCCACGTCAACAACAGGTTCAAGGGCACGCCCGCCAACTGCTTCGCCTGCCACGCCAGGGAGTTCAACGCCACCACCAATCCCAACCACGTGCAGGCGAAGTTCCCGCAGGACTGCGCCATCTGCCACAGCACCGCCACCTGGCTCGACGCGAAGTTCGACCACGCGCGCTTCACCAGCTTCCCGCTCACCGGAGGCCACGCCAACCTGAACTGCAACAGTTGCCACGCCAACGGCAACTTCAGCGGCACGCCGACCGACTGCGCGTCCTGCCACCTCAAGGACTACAACGCGACCACCAACCCGAACCACGTCACCGCGGGCTTCCCGAAAGACTGCTCCATCTGCCACGCGACCACCGCCTGGACGCCCGCCTCCTTCGACCACAGCAAGACCGGCTTCGCGCTCACCGGCGCGCACAGCAACCTCACGTGCGCCACCTGTCACGTGAACGGCAACTACAGCGGCCTGAGCTCGGCCTGCTCCTCGTGCCATCAGAAGCAGTACGACGCCACCACCAACCCGAACCACAAGGCGGCCGGCTTCCCCACCGACTGCGCCGTCTGCCACTCGACCTCGGCCTGGACGCCGGCCTCGTTCAATCACAGCCTCACCGGCTTCACGCTTACGGGAGCGCACGTCAACACGCCGTGCACGAGCTGCCACATCAACAACCAGTTCGCCGGCACGCCGACCGACTGCTACGCATGCCACAAGGCGGCCTTCACTTCGACCACGAACCCCAACCACGTCGCCGCTGCCTTCCCGACCACCTGCCAGACGTGCCACAACACCACGACCTGGTCGGGCGCCACCTTCAACCACACCTGGTTCCCCATCTACAGCGGGACGCACGCCGGCAAGTGGACGAGCTGCGCCGACTGCCACACCAACTCGTCGAACTTCGCCGTCTTCTCCTGCATCACGTGCCACACGCACGACCGCGCCCAGACCGATCCGCACCACACCGGCGTCAGCGGATACTCCTACACCCCGACCAGTTGCTACACCTGCCATCGCAACGGGACCGCCGACTGACATGCGCTCGCTCTCCATCCTCTTCCTGACTTTGCTCTCCACGGCGGCGCTCGCCCAGTCGCCGGAGGAGCCGATGCGAGTGCGCTTCCGCGTTCGCTACGTCACCGGCGATGCCGTCTACCTGGAAGGCGGCCGCAACGCCGGCCTTAGCGAGGGCATGAAGCTGGTGGTGAAGGTCTCGCCGTCCTCGGCCGCGCCGGCGAGCGCCTCATCCGACGTCCCCGACGACGAAGCACCCATCGTCGCGCGCCTGAAAGTCGCGAGCGTCGCCGCGACCTCGGCCGTCTGCGAGATCGAGTCCGCCACCCGCCAGCTGGTCGCCGGCGACTTCGCGACGCTCCCGCGCGACGAGGTCGAAGCGCTCGTCACCCGCCGCACCCTGAGCAACACGCGGCAGTATCCCGCCGTGGTCAGCTTCTCCGAGGGCGACCCGCTCGACGAAGAAGCGCGCGAGGAGGTCCCGCGCCCCCCGCTGCCGGAGATCAACCAGGCGCGCGGCCGGGTCGGCTTCGACTACAGCACGCTGCACAATGCCAGCGGCGCCAGCTCGTCGAGCTTCGGCATGGTGCTCCGCGCCGACGTCACCCGCATCAACGGCACCTACTGGAACCTGCGTGGCTACTGGCGCGGCCGCCTGGATTCGCGCACCTCGAACTCGCAGGCGACGCTGCAGGAACTCATCGACCGCACCTATCACCTCGCGCTCACCTACGACAATCCCGGCTCCAGCTGGGTGATGGGCTTCGGCCGCCTCTACCTGCCGTGGGCCAGCAGCCTCGACACCATCGACGGCGGCTACTTCGGCCGCCGCCTCTCGCCGCGCGCGACCGCGGGCATCTTCGCCGGCATCTCGCTCGACCCCGCCGTCTCCGGTTACGACTTCAACCGGCGCATCGCCGGCTCGTTCGTCAGCTTCGACGGCGGCAGCTACGAAAAGACCCACTACACTTCCACCTTCGGCCTGGGCATCGTCACCGATGGCTGGAAGATCGACCGGCCGTTCGCGTTCGGCGAGAACTCGCTCACCTTCCAGAACCGCGTCTCGCTCTTCCACTCCTTCCAGCTCGACTCTCCGCGGACCGCGGCCGGCCAGCCGCCCGCCGGCGCCGGCCTCTCGCGCAGCTTCTTCACGCTGCGCGTGCAGGCGCATCCGCGCGTCACCTTCGATTTCAGCCACAACTACTTCCGCGACGTCCCCCGCTTCGACCCGCAACTGGTCGGCACCGGCCTGCTCGACAAAGTCTTGTTCCAGGGCTTCAACGTCGGGGCGCGCGTCGAGCTGCCCCATCACGTGAGCGTCTACGGTGCCGTGGGGCACAGCAACAACAGCAACGACGCGCGGCCTTCCTGGAACAACATGCTCGGCGTGAGCGTGGCGCAGATCTGGAAGACCGGCCTGCGCGCCGACTTCCGTTACTCGCGCTTCGACAGCTCCTTCGCCCAGGGCTCCTACCGCACCTTCTCGCTCTCGCGCACCTTCGGCGAGAACCTGACGGGCGAGGTGCAGGTCGGCACGCAGTCGTTCGTCTCGCCGTTCTCGGTGGACAACGGCGCTCGCTTCCTCAACGCGCGCGCCGACGTGAACCTCGGCGCGCGTTACTTCCTCGAAGGCGGCTTCACGCTCTCGCGCGGCGTGGTGCAGGACTACACCCAGTGGCACGCGATGATCGGCTACCGCTTCGACAACCGCAAGCACGACGGCCGCAAGGAGGTGCGTGATGCCGCGAAGCCTTAGGCGGCTGGCCGCCGGCTGTCTCGCGCTTCTACTCGCGCCTCTGTTCGCGCGCGGAGAAGCGCCCGCCGTCGAGCGGCTCGTGGACCGCACCAGCCGCCAGGTGAACGCTTATCTCGAGCAGGTCTCGAACGTTACCTGCACCGAGCACGTCACGCAGCTCAAGCTCGGTCGCAACGGCAAGGTGCAGGCGAGCGAGCAGGCGGACTACAACTACCTCATCCTGCTCCAGGGCGCGGCCGACGACCTGCTGCTCAGCGAGTCGCGCCTGCCGCAGGACCCCGCCCGCAAGCCGCGCAACAACGTCTCGCTGCTCATGACCAACGGTTTCTCCACGCTGTTCCTCATCTTCCATCCGTATTACCGCGCCAGCTTTCAGTTCGAAGAAGCCGGCCAGGAACTCGTCGACGGCCGCCGGCTCACGCGCCTGCGCTTCACCGCCATCCCAGGCGCGCGCACGCCGGTGGCGCTCGCGCTGCGGGGCCGCGAGTATCCGCTCGCGCTCCAGGGCGACGCCTGGCTCGACGAAGACACCGGCCTGGTCGCGCGCATCCAGGCCACGCTCGCCAACGACCTGCGCGACATCGGCCTGCGCTCGCTGCGCGCCGACATCAGCTACGCGAACGTGCGGCTGCCGGCCTGGCCGCGCGCCTATCCGCTGCCCGCGGAAGCCGTCATCGAGGTCGAGACGCAGCGCCAGCACTGGCGCAACACCCATCGCTTCGACGCTTACAAGAGCTTCATGGTCGATACCCAGCAGGCCGTCGCGGACGACGCGCTCGGCCGGCCGCCGGCCGCGCAGGTCCCGGCCAGAAGGAAGAAGAAGTGAACACACCGCTCAGTCTTGCCGGCTACGCGCAGTTCCGCGTCGACCCGGAGCGCTGGCACCGCCGCCGCCTGTTCCTGGCGACCGTCGCCGCCGTGCTCCTGGTCGCCGCGCTCGCCGCCTACGGACGCTCCTACTACCTCACCAGCTGGGCGGAGCGCCCGTTCTCGCCGCAGCACGCGCAGCTCAAGCCCGGAGGCCCGCTCGGCATCCGCCTCGGCATGCTGGGCGCCGCGATGTTCTTCCTCATCTACCTCTACCCCATCCGCAAGCGGGTGCCGTGGCTGGCGCGCCGCGGCTCGGCGCGCCACTGGCTCGACTTCCACGTCGTCCTCGGGCTCACCGCGCCCTTCGTCATCGCCTTTCACTCGTCGTTCAAGTTCCGCGGCATCGCGGGCATCGCGTTCTGGATCATGGTGGCGGTCGCGCTCTCCGGCATCGTAGGCCGCTACATCTACGCCCAGATCCCGCGCTCGCTCAGCTCTGCGGAAGTCTCGCTCAAGGAGCTGCGCACGCAGCAGGACGAGCTGACGCAGGCGCTTGCCGGCCAGCGGCTCTTCCGGCCCGCCGAACTCGCGCCGCTCTTCGACGTCCCCACGGCCGGAGCCATCGGCGAGATGGGCGCGCTGCGCGCGGTGGCGAAGATGTTCCTGCTCGACCTCGCGCGGCCGCTGCGCGTGGCGCGGCTCCGCCGCCGCGCCCTCGGCTTCGGCGGCGCGCTGCTTTCTTTCGGCGGGTTGTTCGCCACCGGCGACCGCGACCTGGAGCGCATCGTCGACACCGCGCGCCTGTGCTCTGCGCTCTCCAAGCGCATCGCCTTCCTCGAACGCACCCACAAGATCTTTCACCTCTGGCACGTCGTCCACCGTCCGTTCAGCTACTCCTTCGCCGTGCTCGCGCTGCTGCATATCGGTGTCGTCGTCCTGTTCGGGTTCTTCTGATGGACACCCTGATCGCATTCCTGCTTGCCGGCGCCCTCACGCTGTTCTTCGTTCGGGGCTACTTGAAGAAACTGACTGCGGGCAAGCCGCACGCCGCGGCTCTGCCGCCCAGGCCGCAGCGCCCGTGCCCGCGCTGCGCCAAGCCGATGGAGAAAAGCGTCGCCTTCTGCCCGCATTGCGGCGCCGCCATGGCGATGTGGATCGTCCACCAGGCGCCGCAGCAGACCGCGTCCGTCCCGGGGGGCAAGGCGGGCGCGCCGAAGCCCGTCATCAACGCCTCGCTCTGCATCGGCTGTGGCAGTTGCGTCCACGTCTGCCCGGAGACCGGCACGCTCGCCCTCGACGGCGGCAAGGCCATCCTCAGCCATCCCGAGCGCTGCACCGGGCACGCCAAGTGCGCCGAGGCCTGCCCCACGCAGGCCATCACGCTTTCCTTCGGCGGCGTGCTCCAGACCATGCGCGTGCCGCTGGTGCGCGAGAACTTCGAGACCAACATCCCGGGCGTATTCATCGTCGGCGAGCTCTGCGGCATGGGGCTCATCAAGACCGCGATCAACGAAGGCAAGCTCGTGGTCGACCACCTGCGCGCGCGCCTGCAGAAGGCGCCGGCCCCCGCTTCCGACGAGATGTACGACGTCGCCATCGTCGGCGCCGGCCCGGCTGGGCTGAGCGCGTCGCTCAGCGCGCAGCAGCACGGCCTGCGATACCTCACGCTCGAGCAGGGAGAGATCGCCGCCACCATCCGCCAGTATCCGCGGCAGAAATTCCTCATGGCCGAGCCCGTCGAGATCCCGCTCTACGGCACGCTCTACGTCGGCGACGGCACCAAGGAAGCCCTGCTCTCCGTCTGGGAGACGATCATTCGCAACACCGGCGTGCAGATCCGCACCAACGAGAAGGTGCTCGCGGTCGAACGCAACTCTGCCGGCTTCCACGTCCGCACCGCGACCGGCGACTACCGCGCGCGTAACGTGGTGCTGGCGATGGGGAAGCGCGGCTCGCCGCGCAAGCTCGGCGCGCCCGGCGAGGAACTGCCCAAGGTCTCCTATCGCCTCATCGAGGCCGACAGCTACGACGATCTCGACGCGCTCGTCGTGGGCGGCGGCGACTCCGCCGTGGAAGCCGCGCTCGCCCTCAGCCGCTCCGGGAAGAACCGCGTGACGCTCTGCCACCGTGGCGACGACTTCCCGCGTCTGCGCGAGCGCAACCGCGAGAAGCTGGAAGCCGCGCGCGCCGAGGGCCGCGTGCAAATCTTCACCGGGGCGCGAGTCACCAGCATCACCGCCGGCCAGGTCCACCTGGACGTGCGCGGCCGGCCGCTCACCCTCCCGAACCACCTGGTCTTCGTGCTCATCGGCGGCGAATCGCCCGAGGAGTTCCTTCGTAAGACCGGCATCGAGATCGTGGAGAAGTCTTTGAGCGCATAAGCGCGACCGACCGGCAGCCGCCCGCATGGGTTATCCTCTTGCACTCCCATGCTCAGGCTTCGGACCATCCGGCTGCTCGCGGCGGCTACTCTCGCCCTGCTGTGCGCGATGCCCGCCGCGCCGCAGGAGCCGGGCGTGTGGGGCGAGATCTCGGTCCCGCTGGTTCGCTCGGAGCGCTGGCTCTGGATGGCGAGCACCGAGATGCGCACCGACGAGCCGCTGCCGCGCTCCACCTTCATCGGCCGCGGCGCGAGCTCCGCGCGCTTCGTGCTCGGACGCGGCTGGAGCCTGCGCGCCGGCTACTGGGCGCGCCTGCGCGGCCACGGCGAGATCACGGAAGGCTGGCAGCACGGCGTCAACGCCGGCTTCTCGTACCCGCTCCCTTGGACGCGCGCGGTTGGCGTTGGCAGCACGCTCTACGAGCACCAGTTCCTGCCCGGCGGCAGGCCCGAGCGCAACCGCCTGCGCCAGCGCTTCGAGTTTCTCTGGGACACCGGCAAGGTCTCGCCTTGGGCGGGGCAGGAGCTCATCCTGCAGGACGGCCGCGGCTTCGCTGTGGCCCGCACTCGCCTCGGCCTGGCTTTCACCATCCCGCGCGGTTGGGAGCTTCGCGCCGGCTACCAGTTCCGCACTTCGAAGACGACCGCCGGAGCGTGGGCGCCGCGCCACGCCATCCTGCTGCAACTGCGCGCGCCCGCCCTCTTCGACCTCCGCAAGAAGAAGCAGCAGAAAGAGCCCGAGCCCGAACAGCAATTGGAAGATCTGCAGCAGCAGTAGCCGCGCCCATCTGTTTTTGACAAGCGGGGAGCGCGCCTCTAGGCTATCTCCCCTATCCGAAGTCAGTCCTGGCAGTGAACATGGACCGGGGAGGTCTCATGCGTAGGATCTTGGTCGCGGCATTCTTGCTGGCAGCGAGCGTGCTGGCCGCAGCCCAGAGTGCGGCGCCGGCTGCCGCGGTGAAGGACCTGGCGCCCACCGGACAGCTGCGCGCCGCCATCAACCTGGTCAACACCGTGCTGGTGCAGCGCGATCCCGCGACCGGCAAGCTGAACGGCATCAGCGTCGAGCTCGCGCAGGAACTCGCCCGCCGCCTCGGCGTGCCGCTCGAGTACGTCATCTTCGAAGGCGCCGGCAAGGAGTTCGATTCCGCCGGCGGCGGCACCTGGGACATCGGCTTCTTCGCCATCGATCCCCGGCGCTCCGATACGGTCGACTTCACCGCGCCTTACGTGGAGTTCGACGGTGGATACATGGTGCGCGTCGGCTCGCCCGTGCGCACCCTCGCCGACGTCGACCGCCTCGGCACCCGCATCGCCGTCGGCCAGGGCTCGGTCTACGACCTCTACCTCACGAGCAAGCTGAAGAACGCTGAGTTGATCCGCGTCCAGCCCGCGTCGCTGAGCAGCGTCGTCGAGACTTTCACGCGCGACCAGCTCGAGGTCGCCGCTTTCATCAAGATCCCGCTCGCGCAGTACGTGAAGAGCCACCCCAAGTTGCGGCTGGTCCGCGGCAGCTTCATGGACATCGACCAGGCCATCGCCACGCCGAAAGGGAAGGGCCTCGCCGGCCGCAAGTACCTGGCCGCGTTCGTCGAGGACATGAAGGACTCCGGCTTCGTCGAGGACTTGCTGCGGCGCAGCGGCGCCACTGACGTCTCCGTCGCGCCGGCCGCGCGCTCCCACGTCATCCCGCCCGCCGCCCAGCTCAAGTGCGAATTGTTGCCGCCTTCTCACCGCAGCGACGACACGAAAGTCGTCACCGAAAGGATCGGCCCGCGCGAAGGCGCCCTGGGGCCGACCGGTAACACCTACTTCCTCATGCCGCGCGCCTACAAGTACGTGATGGTCCACCTCCAGCCCATGTCCTCCGACGTCGCGCCCTACCTCGTGAAGCTCATCACGCGCTACGCCGACGACACCATCTACGAGCCGGTCGTCGAGACCATCTACCCGAAGGCTGGGTCGCCGCAAGACTGGGGTCCGCTCGAGGTGATGCCGCGCGAAGTCCCGGACGAAAAGATCGGCAACATGTTCAACGTGAAGGTGCAGTCGAACTACGCGCTCGAGCCGCGCGCCACCGGATTTTCCTACACCGTGTCGGTCGAAGGCTGCGACTGAGGTGACCACGATGACATCCACTCCGACTGCCGCGCCCCTCCGCCTCGCCGTCCTCGCGCTCGTGGTTCTCGGCTGCTTCGCGCTGCCTGTCGTCGCCCAAATGGACGGCCAGGTGAAGGCCGTCACCGCCGCCGACTTCAAGGTGACTTACTATCCGGTGAAGCCGGGGATGGGGAATCGCGACGTCGCGCCCGCCGCCGACGGCACCGTCTGGTTCTCCAACCAGTTCGACGGCTCCGTCGGCCTGCTCGATCCCAGGACCGGCAAGTACGAGCTCTTTCCTCTCGGGCCTGGCTCTTCGCCGCACGGCATCCACATGGGGCCCGACGGCAACCTTTGGGTCATGGACGGCGGCCAGAACGCCATCATCCGCGTGAACTCCAGCGATCACAAGATGACTCTCTTCCGCGTGCCCAAGGAGCGCGGCGACGTGAACCTGAATACCGGCGTCTTCGACCAGGCCGGCGTGCTCTGGTTCACCGGCCAGAACGGCCAGTACGGTCGGCTTGACCCGAAAGAAGGCAAGGTCGAGGTCTGGGACGCGCCCAGAGGCTTCGGGCCGTACGGCATCACCGTGACGCCGCAGGGCACGGTTTGGTTCACCAACTTCGCGCTCAACCACATCGTCGGCATCGAGCCGCGGACGCGGCGGCTCACCGTCGTCGACCTTCCGCATCCCGCGCCCACGGGCGCGCGCCGCATCTGGTCCGATTCCAAGGGCAGGCTCTGGCTCGCCACCTGGGGACTCGGCGAGCTGCTGCGTTACGATCCAGCCGCAAGGTCCTGGGCGGCGTTCAAGATCCCGGGGCTCGGCCCGCGCGGCTACTCCACCTACGTCGACGAGCACGACATGGTCTGGATCACCGACTTCATGTCGAACTCCATCCTGCGCTTCGACCCCGCCACCGAGTCGTTCGTCATCCTGCCGAGCGACAAGCAGGTCTCGCAGCTGCTCCAGATGAACGGGCGGGGCGGCAAGGTATGGGGCGGCGAGCAGGGCGCGCACCGCATCGTGCTGATCGAGCCGAAGTAGCGGCGCGCGCGGCCCGCCCGGCCGCCTGCGCCGTCACAGCACGCCCGGGTACACGTCGTCGAACTTCTCGCGGATGGTCCCGGGGTCGTTCGCCGCGATGCGCGCGATCTCGTCCTTGCGCAGGAATGCGACCCCCGGCTTCGTGCGGATGTAGTCCAGGAACTCGGTCAGCACCTTCACCCGCTCGGGCCGCAGCAGGCGGTCGTGCGTGGTGATGGCCAGCATGCGCCGCCGCTGCGCGGCTTCTTCGTAGATCCAGTCGAAGCTGTTCTTCAGGTCGTTCTTGAACTCCTCGGTCGAGAGAAAGCGCGACTCGTAAGCGCGGATGTCATTGAGATAGACGGCGTACGGCACCACGACGATGGTTCGCCCGTTGCGCAGCTCGACGAGGAACGGCTCGTCGCGGCTGACGTCGTCGATGTGGTAGACGTAACCCAGCTCGACCAGGATCTCGAGCGTGTTCACGGTTCCGCGCAGCCCGGGAGCGTTGAACCCGATCGGGCGCTTGCCGGTGATGCGCTGCACCGTTTCGGTGCCCTCCCGCAGGAACTTGGACTCTTCGCCGCGGGTCAGCTTGTACTGCGTGTCCCAGCGCGCGCCGTGGGCGGCCGCCTCATGACCGCGTTCCACGATCTCCTTCGCCAGTCCCGGATTGCGCTCCACCGCCGCTCCGATCATGTGCGAAGTCAGCTTGATGTTGCGCTTGTCCATCGCGTCCAGCATGCGCGGGATGCCTTCGCAGTCGCCGTAGCGATACCAGGTCACCGTCGGCATGTCGGGATACTCCGGCGGCGGCGTGAAATACCCGAAGGGCGTCGGCGGCTCGCGCCGCGGCTGCCCGCCCGCCTCGAACATCAGCGAGAGCGAGACCGGCAGCCGGATGCCCTCCGGCCAGAACCTGCCGGCCTCGCGCGGGGCGGCGCGCTGCGTGGTGGCGGCCGCCGCATCCATGCTGAGGCTCGCCGCGAGCGCGGCAAACCCGGTCTTGAATAGCTCCCTGCGAGTGAACATGACAGCCTCCCCGGCGGCCGTGGCCGCCTCCTTCATCGAGCCTGTTGGTACGCGAACATCAGCAGCACGCCGTTGTGGTCGATCACGGCGAAGCGGTCTTCCGTCGGGCTGAAGTCGATGCTGTTCACGCGCCCGTGCGGGCTGCGGAATTCCGCCAGCTTCTTGCCCTCCGCCGTCCAGAGCGTGATGAGGCCGGTGCCGGAGACCGCGCCGATGAGCGCGCCGTCGCGGCTGAACTGCGCGTTGTAGACCCAGTCGCCGTCGCCCGCCGCGAGCGAGGCCAGCGGCCTGCCGTCCAGCGTCCAGAGCCGCGCCGTGCCGTCGAACCCGGAGGTCAGCAGCCGCTTGCCGTCCGGGCTGAACCGGACATCGTTGATGCGTCCCTGCCCGCTCTCGAAGGCGTGGAGCACCTTGCCGCGTTCGTCGGTCACGCGCACCGCGCCGCTGTCGAATCCGCACGCGAGCTGCTTGCCGCCGGGCGAGGCCGCCTGGTTGCGCGCCACGCCGCGCTGCGTCACGCGCGCAAGCTCTTTCCCGCCAGTGTCAAACACGACGACCGCGCCGTCGTCCGAACCGGTGGCCACCGCGTCGCGCTCGAGGAAGAGCGCGTCCGTGACCGCGGAGCGATGCCCGGCGTAGGTGCGCAGCAGCTTGCCGTCGCGGCCCCACAGCTTCGCGGTGCCGTCGTAGACCGCGGTCAGGAAGCGCTCGCCGCTCGCGTCGAAGCGCACCTTGAACACCATGTTCCCGTTCTCGACGCGCAGCCGCGGCTCGCCGGCGAGCGTCCACAGGCGCGCCGTCCCGTCGGAAGTCCCGGTGGCGAGCGTCTTGCCGTCGGGGCTGAAGGTGACGTACGCGAAGCTCTCGCCCTTGAGCGTGTGCGCGCGGAACGCGGATTCGAGCGTCAGCGTGAGTCCGCCTGTGGCGGAGACCTTCTGCGGCAGCGCCGACGGCAGCAGCGCGTCGCCGGGCTGCTGCGCGATCCCACCGCTCAGCAGGAGAAAG
>DATIBR010000180.1 GCA_035457425.1 Terriglobales bacterium | reverse complement strand
AGGCCGGGCGCGCCATCGGCAACTACCGTCTGGGCGAGTGCGAACTCTACGTCACCATCGAGCCGTGCGCGATGTGCGCCGGCGCCATCACCCACGCGCGCGTCCGGCGGCTCATCTACGGCGCCGACGACCCCAAGGCCGGCGCAGTGCACTCGGTCATGACCGTGATCAACGCGCCCGAACTCAACCACAAGATGGAAGTCACCTGGGGGGTCCTCGGCGGCCGCTGCGCCGAGATGATGCAGGCGTTCTTCCGCAAGCGCCGCGGCCCCGCCTCCGCCGAAGGCCAGCAGCAGGTTTGATAAGATAGAAGCCGGCGCGACGAACGTCGCGCCATCATTTCGTACGGTCACTGGCCACCGACCACTGGCTACTGGCCGCTGTCCTTGACGCGGAGAGGTGCGTGAGTGGTTGAAACGAGCCGCCTCGAAAGCGGCCATACCCGGAAGGGTATCGGGGGTTCGAATCCCTCCCTCTCCGCCATCATTCCCACCTGCTAGACTCGCCTGACCTTGGCCGCCAAGATCATCTTCCTGGTTGCTCTGCTCCTGAGCGCGAGCGGACTCATTTCGCCTCCCGTTGCGCTCGCTCTCGGGCTCGCCTTCGGCATGCTGTTCGTGCACCCGTTCCAGGCTCAGGCACGACGCTACACCAAAGTCCTGCTGCAGGCCTCCGTCGTAGCGCTCGGTTTCGGGATGAATCTGTATGACGTCTGGCGAGCCGGCAAGTCAGGATTCGTGTACACCGCTGTGGGGATCGCGGCGGCTCTGATACTCGGCACAGCGCTCGGCCGGCTGTTAGGCGTGCCCTCCCGGACTTCCTTCCTCATCAGCGCCGGGACGGCTATTTGCGGCGGCAGCGCCATCGCGGCGGTGGCTCCCATCCTCGACGCGGAGGAGGAAGAGATCGCCGTCTCCCTGGGTACCGTCTTCGTGCTGAATTCGGTCGCCCTCTTCGTTTTTCCCGTCGTCGGCGGATGGCTGCGTTTGCAGCAGAACGAATTCGGGTTGTGGTCCGCGCTCGCCATCCACGACACCAGCTCGGTCGTCGGCGCCGCGGCGAAGTTCGGCGCTGTCGCGCTCGCCGTCGCGACCACGGTGAAACTCGCGCGTGCTCTGTGGATCGTGCCACTCTCTGTCGGCACCGCGCTGGTCAAGCGCCACAAGGCCAGGATCCAGTGGCCTTGGTTCATCGCCTTCTTCGTGCTCGCGGCGATGCTCAACACGTACCTCCCCCACGGAACGCCTGTCTTCCACGCCATGTTCACAGCCGGGCGGCTCGGCCTGACGGTAACCCTTTTCCTGATCGGCGCCGGGATCTCAAAGGCCACGCTGAAGCGCGTTGGCCCGCGGCCGCTGCTGCAAGGTGTCGCGCTATGGCTGATCGTGGCGTCCGTCACGCTCTGGCTGGTGCTGAAAGGCGTGATCTATATCTGACGTCTCTAGGGGCTGCTGCCTGAGGGGATGGCCGCTGAGCAGTGCTGCGCGGCGGCCTTCAGCTCCGCGAACATCGCCTCGCCACGGATCTTCTCCAGCAGCGGGTCCTTGTCGAGCGCTTCCGAGGCGCAGTAGTTCTGCGCGATCGAGCTGCGGAGCAATTGCAGCGCCAGGTCCTTCTGCCCGCAATAGCTCAGCACGGTCGCGTGCAGGTACTTGAGCTCGGGATCGCGCAAGCCGAGCAGGATGGGCGCGGCAGCATGCGCCAGGTTCTGCGCTTCCCCTCCCTGCGCCGAATCCAGGCAGGCCCGCACCATGTCTCCGAACCAGACGGTATTCCGCGTCACCTTTGCCGCAGCCTCGCGCGCCTCCTCGATCTTGCCCTGCCGCAGGAGCACCGTCGGCAGCAGGTTGGTGGCGTACTCCGAGCCGGAGTCGAGGCGCAGGTATTCCATGGCCCGGTCGGCCTCCCCCTGCTCCGCAAAAGCGAGGGTGCAAGAGCGGTAGACGAAGTTCCCGGGATCGAGCCCGACGGCGCTGTCGCACTCCTTGCCGGCTTCCCTGAGCAGCCCCGCATAACGCAAGACGTACGACAGCGTGAAGTGTGCCTCGGCGGATTTCGGGCGTTGGCGGAGCAGTTCCTGCGCTTTCTGGTACGCCTTCGCCAGCTCGCCCTGTTCCACCCAGTTGCGCGTGAGGTGCGCGGCCGCGGGAACGAAGTTAGGATCGAGCGCCAGCGCGCGCTCGTGCGCGGCGTTGGATTTCTGGAAAGTCTCGCGGCCGCCGCCGGCATACGAAGCGTCGTAGTAGTAGCGGCGCCCCAGTGCGTCCCAGGCGGGGGCGTAACTCGGGTCGAGGCCGACCGAGCGTTCCAGGTTGCTGATCGCTTCCTTGTTGGGCGCCGGGTCGTGCGGAATGGAAACGCTCCGTAGGAACAGGTCGTAGGCCTGCGGGTTGCGCGGCCGCGTGGCGCTCTCCAGCGAGGTCGCGCCCAGCACCGGAAGCAGTTCGCGGCGCACCAATCCCGCGAGCCTCTCCTGCAGCGGCGTCAGGTCCTTCGATGGCCCGGCGACCTCTCCCTTCCAGAGCAGCCGGTTCGAATCCACGTCGATCGCCTCGATCGTCACGCGCGTCTCATCGCCGGTCCGCAGGAAGTGGCCGCCGAGGATGGTGGCCACCCGCAGCGACTTCCCGGCCTCCTGCGGGTCCTTGTCCGCGTATTTCTCCGACGAGGTCATCGGGCGGACCTCGAGCGACGGCGCGTACGTCAGCGTGCTCGCCACCTCGTCGGCCAACGCGATACCGAGGAAGTTCGCCGTGGGGTCGTGCGTGGAGTTTCGGAATGGCAACACGGCGACAGTATTCAGCCCGGCTTGCACCGTTCCGCCGCCCCGTTGCGTCTTCCTCCAGAACGCCGCGATCGCAACCACGGCGATCAGCAACGCCACGCTCAGCGCCATCTGGATGTAGCGCGAGCGGCGCGACCCTTTGGCGCGGAAGGCGCCCGTCGAGGTCGCGGTCATCCGCGACGGCAGCTTGCCGCCCGCCGCCAGCAGCTCCAGTTCGCGGCGCACGATCTCCAGGTCCTTGCGCAACTCGGTCGCGGATTGGTACCGCTTCGCCGGGTCTTTTTCGAGCGCCTTGCCGATGACAGTCTCCAGCCGCGCTGGGACGCGCGGGTTTACCTGCCGCGGCGCCAGCGGCCGCCGATGAATGATGGAGTGCAGCGTGAGTACGACGTTGCGCCCCTTGAACGGACGTTCCCCGGTCGCCATCTCGTAGAGCACGGTGCCGAACGAGAACAGGTCGGAACGCACGTCGATCTCCTGCCCCTTCACCTGCTCGGGCGACATGTAAAACGCCGTGCCGGGCATCTGGTCGGCGGTGGAGATGGACTCTTCCGCGAAGGGAAGCCCGCTGGCGGTCTCATCCTGCGCCTGCGTGATCGGCTCCATCACCTTCGCCAGGCCGAAGTCCAGCACCTTGGGGCCCAGCTTCGTCAGGAAGATGTTCCCGGGCTTGATGTCGCGATGGATGATGCCCTGCGCGTGCGCAGCTTCCAGCGCCTCGGCGACCTTCACCGCGATGGCCACCAGCTCGCGCGGGTCCATCGGCTGCCCGCCAATGCGATGCGAGAGCGGCTCGCCCTCCAGGTACTCCATCACCAGGACGGGCTTGCCCTCGTCCTCTTCGATCTCGTAAATGCCGCAGATGTTCGGGTGATTGAGCAGCGCGGCGGAGCGCGCCTCGCGCTCGAAGCGCTCCAGCGCCAGCGGGTCGTTGTAGAGCTGCTCGGAGAGGAATTTGACCGCAACCAGGCGCTTGAGGTTGACGTCCTCGGCCTTGTACACCACCCCCATGCCGCCACCGCCGAGCTTATCGAGGATGCGGTAGTGCGAAACGGTGCGGCCGATCAAGGCTAGGCACCTCCGCGCGCCTGGGAGCCCCGGGGGAGAACGCCGATGTTAGCGGGCGCAGTACCCGCTTGCAAGCTACACCATGAAGTACTTGGCCTGGGGGTGGTGGACGACCAGCGCGCTGGTCGATTGCTCCGGCTCGAGTTGGAAGCCGCTCGTCAGGCGCACCCCGATATTCTCCTCCGGCTTGAGCAGCGCGAAGATCTTCGTCTGATCCTCCAGGTTCGGGCATGCCGGATATCCGAACGAGTAGCGCGAGCCGCGATACTTCTGGTGGAACAGGTCGGTGACGCGCGGGCCGTCGTCGCCCGCGATTCCCAGCTCGCTCCGCATGACCTTATGGAGCAGCTCCGCTAGGGCTTCGGCCGTCTCGACGCCCAGCCCGTGGAAATAGAGATAACGCGTGTACTCGCCGTGTTCGAACAGCTTGTGCGATTCCTCGCTCGCGCGGGCGCCCACCGTCACGACCGACATTCCGATCACGTCGAGATTCCCGGACGACCTGGGCAGGAAGAAGTCCGCGATGGAGAGACGCCTTCCCTCGCGCTGGCGCGGGAAGGTGAAGCGCTGGATCTCGCGCCTCGACTCCGGCGAATCATAGACGATCACGTCATTCCCGTCGCTCTGGCACGGGAACCAACCGTAGACCGCCTTCGGCTGCAGCACCTCGTTGGCGACCATCTCATCTTCGAGCTGCTTCAGCAGCGGGCGAAACTTGGTGTCGACCAGCCGCTTGTAATCCTCTTGTGAGGCCGTCTTGAGCTGCCACTGGTTCTTGAAGAGCGCCGTCTCGTTCACGTAGTTGAACACGTGGCGCAGGTTGAACCCGTCGGTCACTGCACGCACGCCCCAGAACGGCGGCTGCGGGATGTCCGGAGCGGGCTGGATCGCGTTGGAAGGCTGCACCGGCACGTCCGCGTCGACTGTGGCAGTTGCTGTCGCGGCGCGCGCGAACTCCTTCACCGCGCGGCCCTCCGCCAGCCGCTTCTCGCGTGCGCCGTCGGTTACCGTGAGATCTTCCATGATGTGCAGCCCGCTGAACGCATCTTCCCCGTAGAAGACGCCTTTCTGGTACTCACGGCGCAGGTCGTCTTCCACGTACTTGCGCGTCAGCGCGGCGCCGCCGCAGATCACCGGGAACTCGAGCTGCTGTTGCGCCAGGTCCTGCAGCACGTACTTCATCTCGACCGTGGACTTCACCAGCAGCCCGCTCAGTCCGATCGCGTCTGCCTTGTGCTCCTGCGCCGCTCGGATGATCGCGTCCGCCGGCTGCTTGATGCCCAGGTTCACGACCTTGTAGCCGTTGTTCGACAGGATGATGTCCACTAGGTTCTTGCCGATGTCGTGGACGTCGCCCTTCACCGTGGCGAGGACGATCGTCCCCTTCTGCGAGCCCTCCGCCTTCTCCATCTTCGGCTCGAGATACGCCACCGCCTGTTTCATGACGGCGGCCGAGTCGAGCACCGAGGGCAGCTGCATCTTGCGCGCGCCGAACAGCTCGCCCACGGTGCGCATGCCGTCGAGCAGCACGTTGTTGATGAGCTCCAGTGGCGAGTAGTTCGCGAGCGCCCCTTCCAGGATCTGATCGAGCGACTGCCGGCGTGGACCCTCGCCCAGTGCTTTCTCCCCAGAGATGATGCAGTGCTCGAGCTTGTCCTCGACGCTCAGTTCCTCCGCGTGGACGCGCTCCACTTCCGGTCCCCTCTCCAGGCCGACGAAGTGCGCGATGTAGGCCTGCAGCGGGTCGCCGTTCGAGGTGTCGTGGAAGATGAGCTTGCGGGCAAGTTCAACCTCTGCTTCAGGGATCTTGAATAACGGATAGATCTTGCTGTAGTTGACGATGGCGATGTCGAGACCGTGGCTCACCGCCTCATGCATGAAGACCGAGTTCAGCACACGCCGCGCGTAGATATTCAGCCCGAAGCTGATGTTCGAGACGCCGAGGATTGTGTGACACTCCGGCAGTTCGTGCTTGATCTGGCGAACCGCCTTCAGCGTCTCGATGCCGGCGCTGCGATATTCGTCCTGCCCGGTCGAGATGGGCAACGTCAACGCGTCGAAGATAAGGTCTTGCGGCCGGATGCCGTACTTCTGGGTCGCGAGTTGGAAGATGCGTTTCGCGATCGCCGTCTTCTTCTCGGCCGTGAGCGCCATGCCGTCTTCGTCGATGGTGAGCGCGATCACGCCCGCGCCGTAGCGCTTGGCCATCGGCAACACCTTCGACGTCCGCTTCTCTCCGTCCTCCAGGTTGATGGAGTTGATGATGGCCTTGCCAGGGATGCGCTTGAGCGCCTCCTCCAGCACGTCCGCTTCGGTCGAATCGACCAGGATGGGCGCGGGCACGCGGGTCGCGATCTTCTCCAGTACCGACGTGATGTAGCCCTTCTCGTCCTCACCGACGATGGCGCAGCACAGGTCGAGCATGTGCGAGCCTTCGCTCACGAGCTTCTTGGCAAGCGCGAGGATGTCGTCATATTTCTTGCCGCGCACCAGGTTGCGGAAGTGCTCCACCCGCGTCGTCGTGTTCATCTCTTCCGCGACGATCAGCGGCTTCGGGTCAAGGTCGAGCGGCACCATCGAGTACGCGCTCGAGGCCGCGGCGGTCGGCGTGACTTGCCTCTTTGCCGGCTCGAGCCCGCGGACCGCCTCGACCACGGCCTTCAGATGCTCCGGCGTGGTCCCGCAGCATCCGCCGACGATGCGCGCGCCGTACTCTGAGACGAACCGCTTGTGGTACTCCGCCAACTCCTGCGGCGCGAGCCCATAGACGGCTTTCCCGCCCACGTTCTGCGGCAGGCCCGCGTTCGGCAGCACCGAGACGTGCTTCGGCGAGTTGTGGCAGAGATAGCGGACCGCGTCGTTCATCTCGCGCGGACCGGTCGCGCAGTTCAGGCCGATGACGTCCACGTCGTAGGGTTCGAGCGCGGTGAGGGCCGCGCCGATCTCTGTCCCCAGCAGCATCGTGCCGTTGGCTTCGAGCGTGACCTGGCACTGCACCGGCAACCGCCTGCTTGTGTGGTTCATCGCTTCAAAACACGCGACCAGCGCGGCCTTGGCCTGCAGCAGGTCCTGGCACGTTTCCACCAGCAGCACATCGACGCCGCCCTCGATGAGCGCCGTGATCTGCTCCATGTAGCTGGCGACCATTGCGTCGAAGCCGATGTGGCCGAGCGACGGCAGCTTGGTGGTCGGCCCGATAGAACCCGCGACGAACCGCGGCTTCTCCTTGGTCGAGAAGTCGCGCGCGGCATCCTTCGCCAGCTGCACCGCGGCTCGATTGATCTCGCCGACCTTCGACTCCAACTGGTACTCACCCAGCACGATCGAGGTGGCCCCGAAGGTGTTGGTCTCAACCACGTCGCAACCGGCCGCGAAGAAACTGGCATGGATGTCGCGGATGATGTCGGGCCGGCTGAGCGCCAGCAGTTCGTTGCACCCTTCCTTGCCCCAATAGTCGTCCACCGATGGCTGGCGCACCTGGATGTTGGTGCCCATGGCGCCGTCGTAAACCACGACGCGCTCGGCAACGAGCTTGAGGAAGTCAGACACTTTGGCTGTGCTGCTGGTGCTGGGGTGCTTTGATTTTAGCTGGTTAGCGCGCGTGCGCGGGACGGTTGCCGGGGTCGCCCGGCATTCGCGCAGCGGCCGAGGGGTGGACGCCCGGCTGCCCGAGTACATCCTTGGGCGCCTGCACCGGCTGCGCCGGCGCCCCTACCGGTGCCAGGAGCTGTTCCTTGCGGTAGATCAGGTTCGAGGCATTGAAGGTCGCCAGCTCGAAGCCGTGTCCGTGCGTGATGGCGTCCGTCGGGCACGCCTCCACGCAGTAGCCGCAGAAGATGCAGCGGTTGTAATCGATGTTGTATACCGCGGCGTAGCGCTCGGCGCCCGAGACGCGGCGCTCCGCGGTATTCTCGGCGGCCTCGATGTAGATGCAATTCGAGGGACACGCCGCCGCGCACAGGAAGCACGCCACGCACTTCTCCAGGCCGTTCTCGTCGCGCTGCAGCACGTGCACGCCGCGGAACCGCTCCTGGAACACGGCGCCCTTGAGCGGCCCCTTCCCGTCCGGGTAGTTCTCGACCACCGTCGGGGCGAACATCTCCCGGAAGGTGACCGACATTCCCTTGAGGATCGCGCCGATGTCGCGGAGAACGCTCACCTGGACAGGATAAACAGTCGCCGCAGCCTTGTCGATTGCCTGCCGCGTTGACAGCGGCCGAACGCGGCCGGAGAATCGCCCGATGTCCCTCGCGGCCAGGCTCGCGGGCATTACGCTGCCCGATCCCGACGGTAAAACTGTCCGGCTGGGGTCGCTCTGGGCCGACCGCCCGGCGGTGGTCGTCTTTCTGCGGCATTACGGCTGAATCTTCTGTCGCGAGCACGTCGCGCAGTTGCGCGCGCACCAACCCGAGTTCACCGCCAAGGGCGCTAACCTCGCCGCGATCGGCCTGGGCGACGCGAACTACGCCCGCCTCTTTCGCGAAGAGACCGGTATCACCTTTCCTCTCCTCCTCGACGACCAGCGCGCGGCCTACCGGGCCGCCGACCTGCGCAAGGCCAACATCCTCCACCTGCTCCGGGGCGACAACGCGAAGGCCCGCAAGCGCGCGAAGGCCGCCGGGTATCTCCAGCATAAGCTGGGCCAGGACCCGTTCCAGCTCGGCGCCAGTTTCATTTTTGCGCCCGGCGACCGCGACCTGTTCGCGTACGTCAGCCGGACTTTTAGCGACAATGCGCTGGTGTCGGATGTGCTGGCCGCCATCCCCTGAGACAGGCGTATACTTGCGGCCCCTATTGCAGCTCATTTCGAGGAGGCTGTGAAATGAATCGCCTGGCACGCATCTCTTTCCTGTTGGTCGCGGTCATCGCCCTAATGGCTGCGAAGCCGGCCGGCCCGGCGTGGCGGATGAAAGCCGACTACGTGGAAGCCTGTTCCTGCCACCTGTTCTGCCCGTGCTACTTCAACAAACACGCCGAGCACCCGACCTGCGAATTCAACATGGCGGTGAAGGTGCGCGAGGGCCACAACGGCAAGACCAACCTGGCCGGCGCCAAGTACTGGATCACCGGCGATCTCGGCGACAAGTGGGGCACCGACAAGAAGGGCGCGTGGGTCGTCGTCTCCTTCGACCCCGCCACCACCAAGGAGCAGCGCGATGCCCTGGCGCCGATGATCTTGAAGACGTACGGGCTGGAGTGGTCCGAGCTGAAGGTGCAGGAGGCACCCATCGAGATCACGAACTTCGGCGGCGACGTGGTCGAAGCCAAGCTCGGCGGCGGTCAGATGGCGCACATGAAGCTGAAGCGCGAGCCTGGCATGGACGGCAAGGGCGTCGTGCTGAAAAACGTGAACTACTTCGGCGCGCAGAACAACAGCGGGTTTTGGATGTACAAGTCCATGAACCACACCGCGGACGTCATGGGCCACCAGTTCGACTACTCCGACCGCAACGCGTTCCTCATCTCGATCGATTCTTACGAAGGCGCAGCAACGCCGGCGATGAGCGGCGCGGAGAAAAGCCACAAGTAGGCCTTGGGTTCGCCTAGGGGCGGCGTGCGCGCCGCCCTTTTTTACTTCGCCTTGCGGTCGAGCTTGCTAATCAGCTGCCCCACCAGCCGCTGCTCGGTGACGATGAGCGCGACCAGGTCGCTCTTGGCGTCGGCGGTGCAGAACTTCAACTCGTGCGCGATGGTGACCTGCGTCTCCAGTTCGTAGAGCAGGCCCTCGGCCTTGACCAAGTTCCGGCGCAGGTACTGCTCTTCGGCGATGGCGTGGCCGCTCGCGATCTTGCACGGCACCAGCACGGCGGTGCGTCGCATCATCTGCGTCAGCCCGTCGAGTTCCTCCACCGGGAACTCTTTCGAAAAGTAGTAGACCTCTTTCGCGAGTTCGACGCCGCGCTGCCAGGCGGGCAGCTCTTTGTACGAGGTCGGCATTGTCATCCTTTCGCTGCGGCGGCGTAGGCGCTCGGCAGGTCGAGGCCCGCCGCCTGGTTGACGTGGTGCTTCAGGTGCTCCAAGTAGTCCCGCACGATGAAGCTAAGCGTTCCGGCGATGTCGCCCGAGATCTCGCAGCGATTGTCCGCGGCAGACGCCGGCAGCCGCTCGATCACGTGCGCCAGGAAGAGGTTGTAGTTCACCCAAAGCTGGGTAAGGGTGCGCCAGTCGAGCTCGTTCGGCCGCTGCAGCTCGGTCAGCCCGTCGGCGTCGTAGCTGGTCGTCTTCAGCGCGCCCTCCAGCGCGGCGCGGGTGAAACGGCTGTGGTTGTTCGACGCCGAGTCCACCAGGTGCGAGAGGACCTGCTTGTGCGACCACTTGCCCGGCGCGTGCGGCCGCGCTGCTTCCGCGTCGGACATGCGCTCCAGGATCGGCTGCGCGAGCTTCAGGACCTCGCGCAGCTCCCTGGCAACAGTGATGAATTCGCGATTCGTTCCCAACTTCCCTCCTAATGCGCCAGCCGGTTGTACTTCTTCAGGACTTCACGGAGCCGCTCGTGTGGCAGTGCAATGACCCGGTGACCGTCGACCCCGGTCATCGTCTCGGCCGCGACCATGGCATTGACGATGGCTTCGTCCACCGCTTCGATGGTGCCCTGGAACAAGGGATTCATTTGTTCGTTGGGGAGAAAGCGGGCCGAGGCCGTTCCCTTTGCGGTGGCCGCACCCGGGTTGGCAGTCGAAAAGCTGATGAAGATGTCTCCCGAACCGTTGCCGGCGATGCTGCCCGTTCGCGCCACCCCCATGGCCGCGCGCCGGGCCAGCCGCTTCAACTGCTGCGGCAGCAAGGGCGCGTCGGTCGCGACCACGATGATGATGGACCCGGCCTCCTGCTTGTAGGCGGGCTCCTCCGGTATCTCCTTGCCGACCGGAACTCCCGCGATCAGCAGGTTCGGCCGCAAACCGTAGTTGCATTGCACCAGGACGCCGACGGTGTACTGCGTCTTCTCGATCTCGACGAGGCGCGATGCCGTGCCGGTGCCGCCCTTGAACTCGTTGCAGACCATCCCCGTACCGCCGCCGACGTTGCCTTCGGCGATGGCCCCGCCCGCCGCCGAGTCGAGCGCGTGAAAGGCGTGCTCCGGCTTTACGTGAAAGCCGTTGATGTCGTTGAGCAGCCCATCCCATGTCTCGGCTACCACAGGCAGCGACCACGAGTCGCCGCTGGGCGCGCGCCGTCGCTGCCAGGCGATGACCGCATCGTGCACCACGCCCACGCTGTGCGTGTTGGTGATCATTACCGGGCCATCGAGAAAGCCGGATTCCTCCAGCCACGTCGTCCCGGTCATCTCGCCGTTGCCATTGAGCGAGAACCAAGCCCCGAAGACGGGGTCGGAGGAGGCCTTGCCGCGCGGCAGGATCGCCGTCACGCCGGTCCGCACCGGCCCTTGTCCGACCCGCAGTCTGCCCTCCCCGGAGATGAGGGTGGTATAGCCGACCTCGACTCCGGCCACGTCCGTGATGGCGTTCAGTTTGCCCGCCCGGCCGTCGAAGGGGACCCCGAGGTCGCGGGCGCGCGGTTTGTGCGTTTGCGCAGTCAAGACCCCAGAGAGCGCCAGCACCACGCCGAGGAAACGTCCCTTCACGAGCTCCTCCCGCCTAGTCGAGGCCTAGCGACTTCCAGATCTGGTCGACGCGCCGTTTCGTCTTGTCGTCCATCACGATCTCGTCGGGCCAAGGGCGGTTGAAGCCCTCGGTCGGCCACTTGCGCGTGGCGTCGACCCCCATCTTCGAGCCGAAGTTCGGCAGGCGCGAGGCGTGATCGAGCGAGTCGACCGGGCCGAGCGTGAACTGGATGTCGCGCTCCGGATCGATGTGGTTCAGCGCCTTCAGCGTGACCTCGCCCAGGTCCTGCACATTGACGTCTTCGTCCACCACCACGATGCACTTGGTGAACATCGCCTGCCCCATCGCCCAGATGCCGCTCATCACCTTGCGGGCGTGGCCGGGGTAGGACTTGCGGATCGACACGATCATCAGGTTGTGAAAGACGCCCTCGACCGGCAGGTTCACGTCGACGATCTCCGGCAGCGTGACCCGCATCAGCGGCAGGAAGATGCGCTCGACCGCCTTGCCCATCCAGGCGTCCTCCATCGGCGGTTTCCCGACGATGGTCGTGGAGTAGATCGGGTCCTTGCGGTGTGTGATGCAGGTGACGTGGAAGACTGGGTACTCGTCGGCCAGCGAGTAGAAACCGGTGTGGTCGCCGAACGGCCCTTCGGTGCGGAGCTCGTCGAGGTTCACGTAGCCTTCGAGGACGATCTCCGCCGAAGCAGGCACCTCCAGGTCCACCGTCTCGCACTTCACCAGTTCGACCGGCTTCTGCCGCAGGAAGCCGGCGATCATGAACTCCTCCACGTCCGGCGGCGCCGGAACGATAGCCGAAAAAGTGAGCGCCGGGTCGGTGCCGATCGCGACCGCTACCTCGAGCCTGCCCGCGGGCCGATCCCCTTGCGCGGCGATAGCTCCACCGCCGGAGCGTGCCATCACATCGACGGCAGCGGCGTTGCCGCCCTCGGCGCCTGCGGCTGCCCGCCGCATCGCCTCGCGGTAGTGCTCCGCGCCGACCTTCTGCCGCTGCCAGTGCATGCCCGCGGTCTTGGCGTCGTACACCTGCATCCGGTAGCAGCCGACGTTGCGCTTCCCACTCTTGGGGTCGCGCGTGATGACCAACGGTAGCGTGATGAACCGCCCGGCATCCTTGGGCCAGCACTGCAGCACCGGAAGATCCAGCAGCGAGGCGTCCGCCTTCTTGACGACTTCCTTACATGGACCGGTCGCGACCGTCTTGGGAAAGAATTTTCCGACGTCCGCCAGCATCGGCAACATCTTGATCTTGTCGAGCAGACCTTCAGGCGACTTGACGTCGAGGAACTGGTGGATGCGCTGGGCGATCTCGTCGAGCAAGTCGACCCTGAGCGCCATCCGCATCCGCCGCTCCGAGCCGAACTGGTTGATCAGCACCTTGGCGCCAGGGTGTCCTTTCACCTTCTCGAACAACAGCGCCGGGCCACCCGCGGGCCGCCCGCCGGCCGCCTTCTGCTTCGAGACGCGGTCGGTCACCTCGGTCATCTCAAGGATGGGGTCGACCTCCGCCGTGACGCGTTTCAGTTCGCCGGTGCGGTCGAGCTCGGCGATCCAGTCTCTCAGGTCCTGGTAGGCCAATCGGCTCTCCTGTGCAGAACGCGCCATTATACGGGCCGGAGCGCACCGGCAAACTCAGCAGCAGCCGCTCTCATCCAACTCCGATGTACGCGCCCTCCCGGGCTCATCTGCTCCGAAGGACCTCATAGAACCCATGGCTGCTCCGCTGGCTCGCGAGAAGGAATACGTCCACGCACTCCTGACCCTCACGCTGAACCCGACCCAGGCACAAGACGCCTACCGGCTTGTCTCCTCACTGAAGGACGCCGAGCGCGACGAGTTCGTCGCCCTGGCGGACTCGCATCACGTCATCATTCGTGCGCTCGAGCCGCTTCGCGCCATCGCGCTGGCGGAAGGCGACACCGCCGTGGAGCGCTGGGCTGCCGCCGCCATCGAGAAGGAGCGCGCCCGCATCGAGAACGCGCTTACCAGGCTGCATGGCATCGTCGAGGCCCTGGAAGCCGCGGGCTGCGCGACCGTCGTCATGAAGTCGCTCGAGCACTGGCCTGACTTGGGCAACGACCTCGATCTCTACACCACGGCGAGCGAGCGCAAGGTCATCCGCGTGATGGTCTCGAGATTCAACGCGCACATCGAGGCGCGGAGCTGGGGTGACCGCCTGGCCAACAAGTGGAACTTCGCCGTGCCCGACCTGCCGGAGGCGGTCGAAGTCCACGCGCAGCGCCTGGGACAAACCGGCGAACACACGCATCTGGCAGAGCGCTTCGTCTCCCGCCGGCAGCCCAAGACGCTGATGGGTCTCATCTACCAGGCGCCCGCGCCGGAAGAGGCACTTATCGTGGCGACTCTGCAACGGATGTACCGCCACTTCTACTTCCGCGTGTGCGACATCGTGAACACCGCCAACGACGTCGCCGCCGGGCGCATCGATTACCGCGAGCTCCGGCAGGCGAGCGAGCAAGCCGGCATCTGGGCCGGTGTGGCTAGCTACCTCAAGATCGTGTCCGACAAGGTCGCGCAGTTCACCGGCACGCCGCTGAATCTTCCCGCCGAGGTGCTGGAGGCCGCGCGCGTGAACGGCAACGAGGTGAACGTCCGCGCCAAATTCCTGCGTGTGCCCATCATGCCGCATGGCGCCCACCTCTACACCACGCAGATCACCAAGACAGCGCTGCGCGGCGACGTTGAGGGGACCTTCCGCTTGTCGCTGTTACCGCCGCTGGCCACGGCTGCCGCGGTGGCCTACCGGGTGACGGGGAGCGATAAAGGAGTCTGGTAGTCAGTACTTGCGGCAGGGCGGGCTTCGGCCCGCCCTTTTTCATTTGCCGAAGCGGTACGGCAGGCGCAATACGTCGCCGATCGAATGGATCGTCCGGTCCGACTCCTCTTCCGGTCCGGCCGGGTCGAGCGACGAGAACTCTCCGTGGCGCAGCCGCACCGTGTGGAAGCCAAGCGCCTTCCCTGCCTTGATCTCACTCGACGGCCGATCGCCCACGACCAGGATCTTGCTTGGGTCCGGCTCCTCGTGCTGCTGGATGACCCTGAAGATGGCTTCCTTGGTCAGAAGCTTGCCGGTGTCGGCGTAGAAGACCTTCCTCACCGAAGCTTCAGTGTCCAGCCCCAGCGAGCGCACCTTCGCGTGCTGCGTTTCGGGATCTCCGAAGCTGACGATGAAGTTGCGCACGCCTCGCTTGGCGAACGTTCGCAAGACGCGCAGGCTGGCGGGAAACAGCGTGAGCTTCCCGACCGGGGTGGAGAAGTACGCCGCGCGCGAGCGCATCTCGATCAACGCAGGATTCGCCCATTCCTTCACGCCCAGTTTTCGAATCACGGCGATATCGATGTGATGGAGCTGCGGATCCGTCTGGAACGCCTTCATTCGCTCCCGGAATATCTGCTCCGGCGTCCCGTTGACGCCATGCTCGGCCATCACCCCAGCGGCGTGGCGATGAGCCGACTGCACGCGCTGGCGAAAGCAGTCGTAGAGTGTGTCGTCGAGGTCGAAGATGACCGTGGAGATGCGCGGGCGCGGCACCGCCCGCTTCGCAGGACCCCGACTCCTGGATCTCCTAGTTGAACGACGAGACCGCTTGGCCTTCATCTTCGTAGATCTCGAACAGGTTCAGCAGGCCAACGATCTTCAGGGTCTGGACGGCAAGTTTCGAGGGATTGACGAGCTTGAGTGCGCCGCCGCGCTGCTTAGCGATCGTCAGAAGCCGCACCAGCGCTCCGATGCCGCTGGAGTCGATCATGGGGACGTCGCCGACATCGACCACGATGCGGCTGTCGCCCTGGCCGAAAAGCTCTTCAACGGTCTGGCGGAAGGAGTCGACGGGGTCGCCGATCTTCAAATCGCCGTGGAGATGGATGACCTGGACTTCTTCTTTCTTTCGTACGTCGATCTCCAAGCACGGCCTCCGGGGACGGGCGCTCTACAGCTAAGGTGTTGATTGACACCTCAATACCTGTTTGCTACAGTGCGCGCTCAAATTAAGAGAACCTGCCGGATTTTGCAAGCGCAATAGTCTCCTGGCGGTTGCAAGCCGCATTCCTCAGACTTCTCGACAGAAGGAGCCGCTGCATGGCGACTCAGAGTCCGGGCTTCTCCGTTCCGCTGGCGGAGCTGGCTGCATCGCTGCTCGCGGAGCGAGAGGTCGGGCCACGCGCCCGCATCGTCGCGAACTTCATCGCCGGGATGCTCCCCGACACCGCGGTCATCCTCTACGTCGTGCACGATCAGAACGCGCCCGAGTGGTCCGCCGCCGCCGTCCAGGGCGAGATCGCCCTCCAGGATGCCACCGTCGAGTTCCATGCCGGCACTCTGGGCGAACTCGCCGAGCGGCGCGAGCCTTTGCTCTACGAGGTCGCCGACCTCGCCCGCGAAGACTACTCGCACCTCAACGTGCGCCGGACCGTGGGCTCGCTCGCTTACATCCCGTTGTTGATCGATGAGGAAACGCTCATCGGCGGCATCGAGCTCATCGGCTTCGGCAAGTCGCTGACCGAAGCCGCCATCGCTCCCGCGATCGAGTGTGCCTCGGTGGCGGCGACCGGGCTGGGCTCCGCCATCATTTACGAGAACGAGCGTAACCAGCAGCTCGAGTCCATCACCCGCGTCACGCAGATGTACGACCTCGAGAAGGTCTTCAACAGCACGCTCGAGCTCGACTCGCTCGTGCCGATCATCTGCTCCAAATTCCAGGAGATCCTCAACGCCCCCATCGTGAACCTCTGGCTCGTCGACGGTGATGAACTTGTCCTGACCGGACAGGCCGGAGACGATCCCCGCTACGAACTCGGCGCCATCCAGAAGGCAGGCGAAGGGCTCGCGGCCGAGGTGTCCGACAAGGGCGAAGCGATCCTGATCGAGAGCGCAGACGACGAGCGGCTGCAACGACGGCAGACTGAGGGCGCCTATTGCGCCATGCTCGCGCCCGTTCTGGAGAAAGGAAAAGAGGTCGGTGTCGTCGAAGTCATGAATCGTTTCGACGGTAGCAACTTTGACGAAGACGACCTCTTCCTGCTCACCACCATCTGCGAGACTGCCGCGAGCGCGCTGCATAACGCGAGTTTGTTGCAGGCCGAGCGCAAGGTCGAGATCCTCGAAACGCTGGTCAAGGTCAGCAAGGAGATCACTTCCACGCTTCACTTGGAGCGCGTACTACAGGCCGTAGTCGATGGCCCGCAGGAGGTCATCCCGTACGAGCGCGCCACCCTATCGCTCGACCAGCACGGCAAGATGGTGATGAAGGCGGTGACCGGCGAAGCCCGCGTCGACAACACCGACCCCAACATCCGCCGGCTCGACGACCTCGTGCACTGGGTCGCCGGCGTGCAGCAGGAGGTCTACGCCACCCAGCGCGAGGAGACCATCAAGGCGTCTCCAGAATCGAGCGAGGAAAAGTTCCGCGCTTACTTCGCCGAAAGCGGAGCGCGCGGCTTCTTTGCCCTGCCCCTCAGCGACGAGCAGGGCCGCGTCGGCATCATCACCTTCGAGAGCAGCGATCCCGACTTCCTCAACGAAGCGCACTTCGAGATGATCAAGGTGCTCGCGGGCCAGGCGACGGTTGCCATCCGCAATGCCGAGATGTACAAGGAAGTCCCCTTCATCGGCATTCTCGAGCCGCTCCTCCAGAAGAGAGACCGTTTCATGCGGCTGGGAAAGCGCCGCCGCCAGACTTACATCACTGCCACCGTCGTCGGCCTGGTGCTGCTCGCGGTCACGCCGATGCCGATGCGGCTGGACGGCGACGCCACCGTCGCGCCTGCCCTGCGCGCGCAGGTTCAGCCCGAAGTGGAAGGCGTGGTGCGCCGCGTGCTCGTCAAGGAAGGCGAACGCGTCGCCCCCGGTACGGTCATCGCCGAGATGGAAGACTGGGACGCCAAGTCGGCCCTGGCTGCCGCCGAAGCCAAGCGCGCCGACGCCATGGCCGACATGAGTCGGGCGCTCGCCACTGGCGACGGCGCCACCGCCGGCGCCACCCGCGCCAACGCCGATTACTGGACCGCCGAGGTCCGCCGGGCGCAGGAGCGGCTCGACCGCACCAAGCTGCGCGCCCCCATCGCCGGCGTCGTGGCCACCCCGCACATTGAGACCTTCACGGGCCGCCACCTCGAGCCCGGCGACCCATTCGCCGAGGTCATCGATACCTCCCACGCCGTCGTGGACGTTGCCATCCCCGAAGGCGACGCCGGCTTGCTGCGCCAGGGCGTGAAAGGCTGGGTCAAGCTTGAGGCGCTGCCGACCAAGACTTATGACGGGACCGTGGACGTGGTCAGCCCGATGAGCACGCCCGAAGGCGAACATCGCGTGTACTTCGCGCGCGTGACCATCGACAACCCCGAGGGCCTGGTTCGTTCCGGAATGCAGGGACGGGGGAAGGTCTCCGTACCGGGCTACCATTCGGTCGGATACGTGATGTTCCGCAAGCTTGGGATGTGGGCCTGGTCGAAGGCCTGGTCCTGGTTGCCGTGGTGAGGACGATGAGGAGGCTCGACGTGAAACAGGGTCTGTGGATGGCAGCGCTCCCGCTGGCGATGTTCCTGGCCGGCTGCAGCGGCTCGAATGCGTCGGCGGCGAAGACGGAGACCGCGCCCAATCCCGCTGTCACAAAAGCAACTGCGGCCACCACCACCGGCCCCGACGACGGCGTCATCGCCAGCGGCCCGCTCATCGTCGAGAACCAGGTCGAGGTCGAAGCCCAGCGCGATGGCATGATGAGCCGCGTCGTCGCCGACATCGGATCGCAGGTGAAACAGGGGCAGTTGTTGGCTGAGTTGGACAGCCGGCAGGCCCTGGCCGAGCGCAACGGCGCCGCCGCCCGCGTCCGCAGCCTGGAATTCGATGTGAAGGGCTGGGAATACGAAGTGAAGGCCCAGGAGGCCGAGCTGGCCAGGATGGAGAAGCTAGCGGAGTCCGGCCTGGTCACCGCGCAGGAACTCGACAAGGCGCGCTACAAGACGCAGGGCGCCCGCTTCGAGACCGAACGCATCCGCGCAAGCCTGGAAAGCGCGCGCGAGCAGCTCAAGGGCGCCGAAGTCGAGCTGGCGAAGATCCGCATCGTCGCTCCATTCGCCGGCGTCGTCGGACGCCGCTACGTCCGTGCCGGCGATAAGGTCACGGCCGGCGAGCGCTTATTCTGGGTGACCGCGACTTCCCCGCTCCGCGTCCGCTTCACGCTTCCTGAAAAATACATCGGCAGGGTGCAAAAAGGGGACATGCTGGAGCTCACCGTCGCGGACGCACCCGAGATGAAGCACGCCGCCAAGATCGTCCTAGTGAGCCCGGTCGTCGATCCCGCCAGCGGCACGATCGAGGTCGCCGCCGAAGTCGTCTCGCCCGGCAAGGACCTGCGGCCCGGCATGTCGGCGAACATCAGCTTCGAACACCCGAAATAGAACTCGCGCCTTGCCATGAATCTTACCGAGACTCTGAACGTCGCGCTCCCTGAGATCCCCATCCACGCGCAACGCCAGGGATACTTCCGCCTGCACCCGTCGCTGGTCGGCCGAGAGCACATGGAAGGCGACGAGCGCGTCGTCAGCGCGGTCATCTCCAAGCGTCCCGAGCTGTTCACCTTCACGCCCGAGCAATGGGCCATCGTCAATCTCTTTGACGGCAAGCGCTCCTACGAGGAGATCGCGGAGCTCTATGCCCAGCAGAGCGGCGTGCGCTATAGCCCGGAAGAGATCCGCACGTATGCCGAGGAGCTCGACGCCGTCGACTTCTGGTTCAAGACTCCGCTGGAGAAGAACATCGCGCTCCGGCAGAAGCTGGCCGAAGGGCGCGCCCTGCAGGCCAAGAAACAATCGCGCTTCGGCGACGTCTCCCACATCGAGTTCAACGCCTGGGACCCCGACAACTACCTGGAGGTGGTGAACCGCGCGCTCAGCTTCATGTACACACCGTGGTTCACGCTGCTCACCGTCGCGTCCTTCCTGCTGATGGGATACATCTTCTTCATCAAGTGGGAAGAGATCGGCGTCGACACGCTGCAGTTCTACAACATGACCGCGAAGAGCGGCTGGGAGATCGCCGAGTTCTGGCTGCTCGCCTGCTTCGTCCTGTTCATTCACGAGACCGCCCACGGCATCTCGTGCAAGCACTACGGCGGGCACGTCCATCGCATGGGCTTCCACCTCGTGTACCTGACGCCCGCGTTCTTCACCGACGTCACCGAAGCCTGGGTCTATGCCGGCAAGTGGCAGCGCGTGGTGACCATCGTCTCAGGCGCGTGGTCGGAGATGATGATCTGCGCCATCGCCACGCCGCTCTGGTACGTCACTCCCTACGGCAGCTGGGTCCACGACTTCGCCTACAAGATGATCCTGATCACCGGTCTCGGTGTCATCTTCTTCAACTGGAACCCGCTCATCAAGCTCGACGGCTACTACCTCCTCACCGAGATCATCTCCATCCCCAACCTGAAAGAGGATTCGACCGCCTATACCTCGGCCTTGGTGAAGAAGTACTTCTGGCGCCTGCCCATCGAGATCCCCTATGTCCCCAAGAAGCGGCGTTTCGGTTACGTCTTCTACGCCCTCACCTCGGGCCTCTACAGCTACACCATCCTGTATTTCGTTGCGCGCTTCGCGGGGAACATCACGCGCGGCTTCAGCGGCGACTGGGCGTTCATTCCAGCGACGCTGGCCGGGCTCCTCATCTTCCGCTCCCGGATCAAGACCTTGGTGGCCTTTATGAAGACGGTTTATCTCGACAAGAAAGAGCGCGTGCGGGCGTGGTTCACGCCCCGGCGCCGGGTCGCGGCCGCAGTCGCCGCGGCGGTACTCCTCTTCGCCCCCATCTGGCGCGACTCGGTGGAAGGTCGCTACGTTCTTGAACCCAACGCTACCTCCGTGTTGCGCGCCGCCGTTCCCGGCCGGGTCGAGCTGGTCAACGTCTCGGAAGGCCAGCGCGTGAAAGCAGGCGACGTGTTGATGCGGGTGCGGAATTTTGACGTGGAGTCGGCCGCTGGGAAGGCGAACGCACAGCTCGTCTACGCCAAAGCGGAGCTGAACGAGGCGCAACTTCGCTCGCTGGATTTCGCCAAGGCACAGAACGCGCGCAACCAGTCGCGTACCGATGCGGAAGGGACCAGGGACCGCATGGATCGGCTGGTCGTCCGGAGCCCGCGCGACGGCGTGGTGGCCAGCCCGCGGCCTGAGGACCTCGCCAATAGCTACGTCAAGGAAGGCGTCGAGCTGCTCGAGGTGGCGGACACGTCCACTTTGAAGGCCCGCCTCTATGTGCCGGAATTCGACCTCCGCAAGGTTACCGTCGGCGCGAAGGCCAGTCTCCTGCCGGAAGGCCGTCTCCTTCCCCTTACGGGGACCGTGGATTCCGTGTTGCCTGCTTCCGAAGACATCCAGGCGGGACTGACGCCGCATGCCGAATACAAGGGCATCCGTCCGCCGAAGTACTACGTCGTCACCATCGTGATCCCGAACCCTGACGGCTCCCTGCTGCTCGGCATGCCCGGCACCGCGAAGGTTTACCACGGCTGGCGCAGCCTGGTTGCGATGCTCTGGGAGCCCGTCTGGAACACTGTGCGCCGGAAGATCTGGTAGCCAAAATAAAAAGGAGGCTGCGAACGAATTCGCAACCTCCCTCCCCCTTGTACAACACCTGAGGTCGGACTTACTCGACCATCTTGCTGCCCGAGAGGCCCTTGGCGCCCGACAGACCCTTTGCGCCCGACAGACCCTTCGCGCCCGACAGACCCTTCGCGCCCGACAGACCCTTTGCGCCCGACAGACCCTTCGCGCCCGACAGACCCTTCGCGCCCGACAGACCCTTCGCGCCCGACAGGCCCTTCGCGCCCGACAGGCCCTTCGCGCCCGACAGGCCCTTCGCGCCCGACAGGCCCTTCGCGCCCGACAGGCCCTTCGCGCCCGACAGGCCCTTGGCGCCCGACAGGCCCTTCGCGCCCGACAGGCCCTTCGCGCCCGACAGACCCTTCGCGCCCGACAGACCCTTCGCGCCCGACAGACCCTTCGCGCCCGACAAGCCCTTCGCGCCGCTCAAACCCTTGGAACCGCTCAAGTTGGTCTTCTCACGGGCGATGATGGCCTTTTTCAGGGCCGCCCGGCTGTTGATCAATGACTTCTTCTGGATCGCCATGTCTTTTCCTCTCTAGTGTTTCGAACTCTGATCTCGCTCTGCCCTTGACCCGTACGCCCGTTGATGTTGCAAGGGTTGGGCCAAACCGCTGTGGGAATGGGTACAACGTGGAATCAACGACTTACGGGCACCCGCCGGGTGAGTGGCTGTTCAGGCGACAAATTTTTCGTCGTCGTATCAACAATTTTTTGTCGAATCAGCCTTCGATGCGGTACTTGGCGCAGAGATAGGCCATGCGCCGCGAGTCGATGCGCAGGATCTGCGCCGCCGCCGCCTTCTTTCCCCCCGCTCGCCGCATCGCCGCTTGCAGGTACGCGGTCTCGATGCGCTGCATCTCCTCGTCGAAGTCGATGCCTTCCTCCGGGATGAGCAGGGCCTCCTGCTTGGCGGCCGACGACGCCAGCAATTGCTGCGGCAGGTGCTTCACCGTGATAGCGCTTCCCTCCACCATCAGCACCAGGCGCTGCACCACGTTCTCCAGCTCGCGGACGTTCCCCGGCCATGAGTAGTCCTCGAGCACATCCATCACGTCCGGCTCCACCTTCTTCAGCGGCAGCTTATTGGCCGCGCAATACACCCGCAGGAAGTGCTCGACCAGGAGTGGGATGTCGCCCTCCCGCTCCCGCAGCGGAGGCAGATGGATCGGCACCACGTGGATGCGGTAATAGAGGTCCTCCCGGAAGCGGCCGGTCCGCACCATCTCTTCCACGTCGTCGTTAGTGGCCGTGAGAAGCCGGAAGTCCACTTTCTTGGGAGTCTTGCCGCCGAGGCGCTGCACGGTGCGTTCTTCCAGGACCCGCAGCAGCTTGCTCTGCAGCGCTAGGTCAAGGGCGCCGATCTCGTCGAGGAACAGCGTCCCGCCGTGCGCCAGCTCGATATGTCCCGCACGCGCCGCGTGGGCGCCGGTGAACGCTCCCTTCTCGTGCCCGAACAGCTCGGCCTCGATCAGGTTCTCCGGCAGCGCGGCGCAGTTCACGCTCACGAACGGTTTCTCGCTGCGCATGGAGAACCGGACCAAGGCGCGCGCTACCAATTCTTTGCCCGTGCCACTCTCGCCGCGGATCATCACCGTGCTGGGGCTCTCGGCGATGCGGGTGATGGCGTCGTAGACGCGGCGCATCTGCTCAGAGCCGCCCACAATCTCGCCCAGCGAGTACTTGCTCGCGATCTCCTCGCGCAGGCGGCGGCTTTCCAGCTCCATCTCGCGCTTTTCGAGCGCGCGCGAAAGCACGATCTGCAGCTCCTGGAAGTCGACCGGCGCAACGAAGAACTCGTCCGCCACCTGCCCCGCCTTCAGCCGGATGGCACGGTTGCGCGAGCGCGTCAGCGCGATCAGAATGAAGTCCTGGTTGATCCCTCGCAGCTCCTGCAAGGTCCCGATCCCATCTTCCGCCTTCTCGCCGACCGCGTCGATGTCGAGCAAGATGGCGTCGACCTCCTCCAGCAGCGGCTGGAGCTCAGGCACCGAGCGCAGGAAGTTCACGGCAAAATACTTGGCGAGGAATTCCTCGACCTCCGGCAGCACGCCTTCGTCAGGAGTGACGATGGCGACGCGGTAGGTTTCGGGCGCCTTGGCGGCGGCGGTCGTGCGCATGGGCCCTCCAAGGGGTCAAGGGGCCCGGAAAGTCTATGACAAAAATTCGCCGCCCGCATAACAAAAACTTGTCGCGAGCACAAAAAAGTGCGGGGCGAGCCAAAGGCCCGCCCCGTGCGGAGGATCACCCTACTTGCTGTCGGGACTCCAGGACGGGACCCGTCCCGGCGTCCACGGAGCGCCTGCCGCTTCCATGTCGCGCTCGAGTGTCGCCAGGTCGCCCTCGACCAGCTGCTTCAGGCTCGCCAGAGCCTTCGAGAAGTCCTCGGCGGCGAGGGCGAAGTTGGCCTTGTGCGTCTCGGTCGGCGGCGAGGTCGACATGCGCTCGTCGTCCATGATCAGGTTCGCCCGGTCGTTGATCGAAGGCAGCGTCGGGATGTCACGCCGCCGCAGCGCCACGTCGCCGCGCAGCTCCCGCAGCAGGTCGGTATTGCGCTTCTCGAGTTGGTCGGCGCGCTTCACGAGTTCCTGGTACTTTCCAGGCGTCTCGTTAAGCGCTTCCTTGATCTTCTTCAGCCGGTCACGCACCTCGTTCGCCAGGTTCACGGCGCCGGAGACCGCGCGGTTCAGCCGCACCACCTTGTGCTGGAAGTCGGAGAGCGCCTTGCGGTCCTCCGGCTTCATCTCCGAGACGCCTTCCACCGTCACGTTCACCGGCTGCGGACCGGCGAGCTGGGTGAACTGGCCGTCCTGTTTCTGGTAGAGCGCCGCCGTGTACTTGCCCGGCATGACCAGCGGGCCCTGGGGACCGAAGAAGGCCGCCAGCTCGGGGTCGTCGTAGAACCCGCCGCCACCCTCCGGCAGCTCGGCCGGCGGATAGCGCAGGTCCCACGTCACGCGGCTGAGGCCCGCGCTGTTCGACGCCGGGATGCGCCGGATCGGCGTGTTGCTGTCGTCGAACACGACGAGGAAGACCTGCGGCGCCTCCGCCTCGGATTCCGCGCGCAGTTCGTCATTGGTCGGGAACGGGGCCTGCTGCTTGTTCTTCTCCGCCTCCTTCTCCCGCTCCTGGCGCAGTTCCTTCTTCGTCTTGAGCTTCTCCTTCAGGTAGTACGTGAAAGTCGCGCCGTATGGCGGATTCTTCGCGAAGTAGAAGTTGGTCCCCTGCGAAGCCGCGCCGAAGCCGCCGAATGGCAGCGACTGGATGTACATCAGCGCGTCGCGCGCCGGGAACAACGCCGCGTTCTGGTCGAGCATGGCCGGCGTCACCTGCCGCAGCGGCGTGATGTCGTCGAGCACCCAGAAGCCGCGGCCGAAGCTGGCCAGCACCAGGTCGTTCGCCTTCTTCTGGATGACCGCGTCGCGGATCGCGACGGTCGGCAGCCCGCCCTTCAGTTGCACCCACTTCGCGCCGCCGTCCGAGGTGAAGAACAGGCCGAACTCCGTCCCGGCGAACAGCAGCTTGGGGTTGACCGGGTCTTCGGCGATCGCCAGCACCGGATGGTTCTCCGGCAGGTTCCCGGCGATCGATGTCCACGTCTTCCCTGCGTCGGTCGACTTAAGCAGGTACGGCTTGAAGTCGTTGTTCTTGTGGTTCTCGAACGCGGCGTAGACAGTGTGGGCGTCGTGGTTCGAGGCCGCGATCCGGCTGACGTAGGTCAGCGCCGGCACGCCGGGAAATGTCTCGACCTTGCGCCAGTTCTGCCCCCCGTCCTCGGTGATCTGGATAAGGCCGTCGTCGCTGCCCAGGTAGATCAGGCCTTCCTTCACCGGCGACTCCGCCAGCGCGGACGAATTGCCATAAAAGTCGGTCGACTGGTTCTTCGCCACCGCGTCGATGCCCCACACCTTCCCCATCACCGGCAGCTTGTTGCGGTCGATCTGCCGCGTCAGGTCGCCGGAGATCGCGCGCCAGGTGTTGCCGCGGTCATCCGAGCGGTACAACTTCTGCGCCGCGAAATACAGCCGCGTATGCGAGTGCGGGCTGATGATGAACGGCGAATCCCAGTTCCAGCGGTGCGGGTCGGCGTTGCGCGCCTCCTGCGGCTGGATGCCCAGGATCTCCCCCGTCTTGCGGTCGAAGCGCACCAGCCCGCCGTACTGCGACTCCGCGTAGATGGTGTTGGGGTCTTCCGGATCGATGGCCGAGCGGAAGCCGTCGCCGCCGTTGGTGATGAACCAATCGGCATTGATGATGCCGCTGGCGCTGCGCGTCCGTGCCGGCCCGCACATCGAGTTGTTGTCCTGCGTGCCGCCGCAGACGTAGTAGAACGGCGACGAGTTGTCCACCGCCACGTCATAGAACTGCACTACCGGCAGGTTCTGGATGAATCCCCAGCTCGCGCCGCGGTCGTAGCTCACGTACAGGCCACCGTCGCAGCCCACGATCAGGTGCTTGGTGTCGTCGGGGTCGATCCACACCACGTGCGAGTCGACGTGCTTCTGCTTGTCTCCCAGCCGGCGGATGGTCTTGCCGCCGTCTTCCGAGATGCGCGTGAACGTGTCGGACAGGTAGATCCGGTCGACGTTCTTCGGATCGGCGAAGATGTGCCCGTAGTACATCGCGCCGTTCGAGAAGTCCGCGCGCTTTTCCCAGTTGGCCCCGCGGTCGGTCGAACGGAAGACGCCGCTCTTGCCGTCGGCGGCCTCGACCACGGCATAGACCACGTTGCGGTCCGCCGGCGAGACTGCGATGCCGATGCGGCCCAGGTCCACGCTCGGCAGGCCGCTGTTGATCGTGTTCCACGTCTTGCCGCCGTCGGTCGTCTTGTAAATCGCGCTTTCCGGCCCGCCGTCGATCAGCGTGAAAACGTGCCGCCGCCGCTGGTAGGTCGTCGCGTAGATCGTGTCGGGATCTTCCGGGTCCTGCGCCAGGTCGTTCGCGCCGGTGTTCTCGGAGATGTAGAGCGACTTCTTCCACGTCTTGCCGCCGTCCCTCGAGAGATAGACGCCGCGGTCGCCGCCCGGTCCCCAGAGCGGCCCCTGCGCTGCCACGTAGATGGTGTTCGAGTCCCGCGGGTCGATCAGGATCTCGCCGATGTGCTCAGAGTGCTTCAGGCCCACGTTCGTCCAGCTCTTGCCGCAGTCCACCGACTTGTACACGCCGTCGCCGTAGCCCACCGAGCGCTGCGAGTTGTCTTCTCCGGTGCCGACCCACACCACGCATGGATTCTTCGGGTCGAGCTGCACCACGCCGATGGAATACGAGCCTTCGCCGTCGAATACCGGCGTCCAGGAATACCCGGCGTCCGTCGTCTTCCACACCCCGCCCGACGCGACCGCGATGTAGATCTCCGCCTTGTTGTTCGGATTGACGGCGACGTCCTCGACGCGACCCGACGGGAACGACGGCCCGATATTCCGCAGCTTCATGCCGCTGAACGTCCCGCTCGCGAATGGGTCTTTCTTTTTCTCGTCCTTCTTCTCTTCCTTCTTGTCGCCGGCTCTGCCCTGCTCGTCTTTCGCCGCGCTCTTCTTCTTGTCGGCCGCGGCGCCGGGCTTTTCCTTCTCCTTCTCCTTTTGCGCGGTGTCGGAATCGGGCTCGGTGGCCGACTCGGGCGTCTTCGCGACGGTCGGTCCGGTGACCTGCGGCGCCGGCGCGGTCTGCGCCTGCGTGAGAGTGAAGGCGAGAAACAGAGAGAAAAGGGCGAGGATTCGCTTCACGGCTGGTTCTCCTGAGCTGGAATGGAACTGACGGTTATACACCTAGAGCCCGAAAACCGCAGTGCTAGAATCACGCTCTCCCGTGATGAAACGCACCCTGCATGGCCACGGCACCAAGCACCTCAAGATCCCCAAGGGGGTTCGTAACCGCTGCTTCGGATGCGGCCGCGACAACCCCGAGGGCATGCGCCTCAAGTTCTTCCTCGACGAGAAGCGCCAGCGCTGCATCGGACGCTTCCGCCTGCCAAAACGTTATGTCGGACCACCCGGCCACGCCCACGGCGGCGTCATCGCCACCATCCTCGACGAAGCCATGGGCAAGGTGAACAAGCTGCGCCACGTCGTTGCGATGACCCGCAGCATGGAGGTCGAGTACCTGAAGCCGGTGCCGCTCGGCAAGCCCATCACGGTCGAGGGCTACGAGCTGCGGGTCCACGGCCGCAAGCACACCAACGTAGCCGAGATACGCAATGCTCAAGGTGAGCTCCTGGCGCGCTCGACCGGCTTGTTCATTGCCATCGACCCGCACAAGATGTTCGCCCGGCACATCAAGGGGATGCGCGAGCGCTAGGCTTCCTGCGTCGTTTGGCGGCGGCGCGAATCCCTAAAGAGGTAAAATGGAGCTTCCCAGCCACATACCTGCTGAGCGGATGTGAGCGTAAGGAGACGTATGTCCGAGAAGAACGGCAACCAGACTTCCCTGCGGCTCAAGACCGGCCTCGCCGAGATGCTCAAGGGTGGCGTGATCATGGACGTCACCGACGCCCGCCAGGCCGAGATCGCCGAGAAAGCCGGCGCGTCCGCCGTGATGGCGCTCGAGCGCGTGCCCGCGCAGATCCGCGCCGAGGGCGGCGTGGCCCGCATGGCCTCGCCCAAGAAGATCCGCGAGATCATGGACACCGTCTCCATCCCCGTGATGGCCAAGTGCCGCATCGGGCACTTTGCCGAGGCGCAGATCCTGCAGGAGCTGGGCGTGGATTACATCGACGAATCCGAAGTCCTCACGCCCGCCGACGAAGCTCACCACGTCGACAAGCACGCCTTCACCACGCCGTTCGTATGCGGCGCACGCAACCTGGGCGAGGCGCTGCGGCGCATCGCCGAGGGCGCGGCTATGATCCGCACCAAGGGCGAAGCCGGCACCGGCGACGTCATCCACGCCGTCAAGCACATGCGCCAGATCGTGAGCGAGATGAAGCGCCTTACCGTGCTGAGCGAGCAGGAGCTGTACGCGGCCGCCAAGGAGCATCAGGCGCCGTACGAGCTGGTGAAGATGGTCGCGAAGGAAGGCAAGCTGCCCGTCCCGAACTTCTCCGCGGGTGGCATCGCCACGCCGGCTGACGCCGCGCTCGTCCGCCAGCTCGGCGCCGAGGCCGTCTTCGTCGGCTCCGGCATCTTCATGAAGGATTCCGTCAACTTCTGCGAGCCCGCGGAAGCCGAGCGCCGCGCCAAGGCCATCGTCCGCGCCACCACGCACTTCGACGACCCCAAGGTGCTGCTCGAGGTCTCGAACGATCTCGCGGGCGCCATGAAGGGCCTAGCGGTCGCCGCCATCGCGGAAGCGGACCTGCTGCAGAAGCGCGGCTGGTAGGTCGCCAAATGGGGCTGCGCCGCTCATTGCGACGAGCGATTCTGGCGGATCGCTCAGAGCTCATCGTGCAGCTGCGCAGCGGGATTCTACGGGGCGAATTCAGCGAGACTGATCTCATAGAGGGTCGCTGGCGCGAGATTTCAGCCGCCACTGGCGGAGCCCTCTTCGAAGATAGCCTTGATGCGGTTGAGTTTTTGATGGCCTTCGAAGAGGAAGGGATTGCAAACGCTACGGTTGGCGATCTATTGCACCTACTCGAGAAGCAACAGGCGGAACGGAATAGACCCTAATGACCGTCGGTGTCCTCGCCATCCAGGGTGATTACGAAGCGCACGGCCGGGTGCTCGAGAAGCTCGGCGCCCAGGTTCGCTTCGTCCGCAAACCCGAGCAGCTCGCTGAAGTCGATGCGCTCATCATCCCCGGCGGCGAGTCCACCACCTTCCTGAACTTCCTTGCCGAGCATGGATTCCTCGAAAAACTGCGCGACTTTGTTCGCGCGAAGCCCACATTCGGCACCTGCGCGGGCGCCATCCTGCTCGCCAAAGACGTCGAGAACCCACCACAGCAATCCCTGGGGGCGCTCGACATCGACATTCGCCGCAACGCCTACGGTCGCCAGAATGAGAGTTTCATCGCCGAACTCCAGACGAAGCTCGGCCCGATGGAGTCCGTTTTCATCCGCGCGCCCAAGATCACGCGCGTCGGGCAGGGCGTCGAGGTGCTCGCCGTGGAAAAGAACGACCCGGTGCTGGTCCGCCAGGGCAAGATCTTGGCTGCGACCTTTCATCCTGAGCTCTCCGCCGGCACGCGCGTGCACGAAGAATTCCTCCAGATGGCGCGCAACGGCTCGAAGTGATCCGGCCATTCCTGACTTCCAACTCCACAATCACGTGCGCCGTCACAGCGATGCGTGTTGCGCGTCATTGACAGGATTGTTAGACTGGCGCGCTTGCTCGCGTCTCGGGGTCGCGAAGCGGCAAGCTGCGGTCGTCCCTAAATCTATCGACGAGGACCGAGGATGGGGCTGGCTCTTCTGTTCGTCATCTGGCTGATCACCCTGGCCAGTTCGTGGTTCTTTTTCTCTAAAACTTGGTGGATGCCCGCAGGCGCTTCAGCGGCCGCGGCCGGGATCGACCGCCAATTCGCCATCACCTATGCGCTCATGGGGATCGTCTTCCTCGCCGCCCAGCTCGCGCTGGGCCTTTTCGTTTGGAAGTACCGTGACAAGGAGCGCATGAAGGCCCACTACAGCCACGGCGACACGGGCCTGGAGATGACCTGGACGGTGCTGACCGCCATCCTCTTTATCGGCTTGAACCTCGCCGGCGCCAAGGCCTGGAGCGAGCAGCGCTTCCAGCCCGCGCCCGCCAACGCCATCACCGTGGAAGTCACCGGCGTGCAGTTCGCCTGGTACTTCCGCTATCCCGGTCCCGACAACAAGTTCGCGAAGGTGAACCCCGCCGACATCGACGCCTCCGCCGGTAACATGGGCGGGGTCGGTGTGGACACCACCGACCCCGCCGCCAAGGACGACATCGTCGTCGGCACCATGGTCGTGCCGGTGAACCGCGACGTACAGGTCATGCTGCGCGCCCAGGACGTCATCCACAGCTTCTACGTGCCCGCGATGCGCTTCAAGCAAGACGCCGTTCCCGGGCTCATCATCCCCATGCACTTCCGCCCGACCGCCGTCGGCGACTACGAGTTCGCGTGCGCCGAGTTGTGCGGCCTCGGACACTACAAGATGCACGGCATGCTGAAGGTCGTCAGCCAGGAGGAGTACGACAAGTGGCTGGCGGAACGCATCGCGGAGAAGAACGCAGAGTAGCGCAGGACTCACCACAGGAGAGACCAGAGAGACTATGGCGGAACACATCGAACACGCGGCGCACGCCCACGCTGCGCCGACGGGTTTCATCCGCAAGTACGTTTTCAGCCTCGACCACAAGGTCATCGGCATCCAGTACTACTTCCTGGCGCTGGCCTCGGTGTTCATCGGAATGTTCCTGTCGCTGCTGATGCGCATCCACCTCGTCTGGCCGGGCGTGAGCCTTCCCCTGATCGGCGAGATCAAGCCCGAGACCTACCTCTCGCTGCTGACCATGCACGGCACCTTCATGGTGTTCTTCGTGCTCACCACGGCGCCGCAGTCGGGATTCGGCAATTACTTCCTGCCCATCCAGATCGGCGCGCCCGATATGGCGTTCCCCGTCCTGAACATGCTCTCGTTCTGGACCACGTTTCTGGCATTCCTGGTCGCCATCGCGGCCTTCTTCGTCGAGGGCGGCGCTCCCCTACACGGCTGGACCGGATACCCGCCGCTCAGCGCCGTGCCCAGTGCCGGTCCGGGTGAGGCTCTCGGCGCCGACCTCTGGGTGCTCTCCATCGCCATCTTCTGCGTCGCGTCGTTGATGGGCGCGCTCAACTTCATCACCACCGTGCTCGACCTGCGCTGCAAAGGCATGTCGATGATGCGCATGCCGCTCACCGTGTGGGCATGGTTCATCACTGCCATCCTCGGCCTGCTCGCCTTCGGTGTGCTCCTCTCCGCCGGCATCCTGCTGCTGCTCGATCGCAATCTTGGCACCAGCTTCTTTATTCCGGGCGGCACCGTCGTCAACGGCACGCTGCTGAATCACAAGGGAGGGTCGCCGCTCCTGTGGCAACACCTCTTCTGGTTCTTCGGGCACCCCGAGGTCTACATCGCCATCCTTCCGGGCATGGGCGTGGCGTCGCAACTGCTCTCCACCTTCTCGCGCAAGCCCATCTTCGGCTACAAGGCGATGGTCTATGCCATCATGGCCATTGGCGGCTTGGGCTTCGTGGTGTGGGGCCATCACATGTTCATGAGCGGCATGAGCCCGTACTCCGCCTTCGCCTTCTCGCTCATGACCATGGCCATCGGCGTGCCCTCGGCCATCAAGACCTTCAACTGGCTCGGCACTATCTGGCGCGGCCGCGTGCACTTCGATTCCCCGATGCTGTTCGCCGTCGGCTTCGTGTCGCTGTTCGTCTCCGGCGGCCTGAGCGGCCCGTTCCTGGCGCAGCCCCTGCTCGACATCTACCTGCACGACACTTTCTTCGTCGTCGCCCACTTCCACCTCATCATGGGCGTGGCGGCCATCTTCGGCATCTTCGCCGGAACCTACTACTGGTTCCCCAAGATGTTCGGCCGCATGATGAACGAGGCCCTCGCGCAGGCGCACTTCTGGCTCACGCTCATCGGCACGTACGCCATCTTCATGCCGATGCACTACGAGGGCATGGCCGCGCGCCCGCGTCGCTACTCGCAGCTCACCGAGGTCGGATGGCTGCAGCAGTTGACCGGCGTCGAGAAGTTCGTCACCTACGCGGCCTTCATCACCATCGCGGCGCAGTTCATTTTCGTCTTCAACTTGTTCTGGTCAATGTTCAAGGGTAAGAAGGCGACCGACAACCCGTGGAACGCGACTACGTTGGAGTGGACCACGGCCACTCCGCCGCCGCACGACAACTTCGCCGGCGTCACGCCGACCGTCTACCACGGGCCCTACGAGTACTCGGTGCCGGGCGCGCCCAACGACTTCGTCATGCAGACCGACCCGACTCCGCACGGCGGCCACGTACCGTCGGAGGACAAACCGCTAGCGGCGGAATAACCGATGTCCACGATGCCGGCGAGCCTCGAACTCGAGAAGCACGGTGGTGGTGGCGGCGGACGTGTCCCCCCGCCCCGGGGAGGCGACGGCGGCGGCGCCCGCGGCGACGATGCCCCCGACTTCCGCGAGCGCCTGAACCGCTATCGCCTCGGCATGGCCATCGGCCTCATCGGTGTCATCATGGTGTTCGTCAGCCTGACAAGCGCCTTCATCGTCCGCCAGGGGACGACGACACGCGACCCGAATACCGGGATCGAGACGGTGGACTGGCTGCCCATCACCTTGCCCACGTCGGCACTCGTGCTCAACACTCTGCTGCTGATGGCTTCCAGCGTGGCGCTGGAGATGGCACGCCGCTCACTCAAACGCCAATACGCGGTCGCGGAAGCCGTCGGCGACTCCGAAGCCCAGGCTCCCGCTCCCTGGCTCGCGATCTCGGTCCTGCTTGGCGCGGGGTTCCTGGCGGGACAGCTCTTCGTCTGGAGCGAGCTCCGCCGTCGCGGCGTCTACCTGCCGACCAACCCGTCGAGTTCGTTCTTCTACCTGCTGACGGCGCTCCACGGCGTTCACTTGCTGGGCGGGATGATCGCGCTCGGCTATGCCCAGGCCACGGCCTGGTTCCACCGCTCCATCGCGCAGCGGCTGCTCGTGGTCGACGTCACCGGCATCTACTGGCACTTCATGGCATTGCTGTGGCTCTACATCTTTGGGTTGTTCCAGTTCGTGAAATAAGAGGAGAACACTGACGATGGCGGATGCAGTCGTGCATCATCCACAAGCCGGCGAATACGAGCCGCCGTTCCTGGGCGCGTACTCCAAGAAGATCGGGATGTGGCTGTTCCTGCTCTCCGACTCCCTGACCTTCGGCGCGCTGCTGTTCGCCTACAGCTACGGGCGCATCGCGACCCCGCACTGGCCCACGCCCTTCAATGCCCACTCCATCGCCAACGCCAGCGTGATGACCGCTTGCCTGCTCTCCAGTTCGCTCACCATGGTGCTGGCCGTGCTCGCCGCGGGGCGCCGCGATCGCGCCTGGACGCGCAACTGGCTCATCGCCACCATGCTCTTCGGCACCGCCTTCATCGTCCTGCACGCCTGGGAGTGGAACGGCCTGCGCCATGAAGGCATGACGCTCTCCATCTTTCCCGAGATCCCGGGCGCGGAAGCCACCGAGCTCGGCAAGCAAGCCAGCACCGTCCCGCAGTTCGCCGGAACCTTTTTCGCCCTCACCGGCATGCACATGCTGCACGTGACCATCGGCGTCATCTACCTGGGCGTGCTCGCCTTCGGCCGCAAGTGGCTCCCGGCACTGGCGATCTTCGCCGTCGGCGCCTTCTTCATTCCGTCGTGGAGCACCTTCCACTGGCTCACGTACCCGCTCGTCCTGGCGCTGGTCGTGTGCGGCATCATCTTGTGGCTCAAGCCGAAGGCGTATGACGCGCACGATATCGAGGTCGGCGGTCTCTACTGGCACTTCGTCGACCTGGTCTGGATGTTCATCTTCCCGCTCGTGTACCTGATGTCCACCAAGATCTAGGAGCGCGCAGAATGGAAATGACGCATCATCAACACGCTGATTCGCACGCCGAAGGCAAGGCGACCTACTTCTACGTCTGGGGCGCGCTGCTCGTGCTGACCGTGGTCGAGATCGTCCTCGCCTACAAGCAGGTCTTCGACCCGCTCCACATGCTCATCGTGCTCCTGTCGCTCTCGATCGTGAAATCGGTGCTCATCATCGGCTGGTTCATGCACCTTAAGGGCGAGACCAACGTGATGAAGTGGACCCTCATGGGCTCGCTCACCCTTTGCCTCATCCTCATGTTCATCTTCTTCGTGGATGCCGAGCGCATCATCAAGCTCGGGACCGGCAAATGAGGCGGCTGATTGCCATCGCGACGCTGGCGCTCGCCCTTCTTCCGGCGGCGCCCGCGCTCGCGCAGTGCTCGATGTGCGCCAGCAATGCCGCGGGAGCCAGCGCGCGCACGCAGAAGTCGCTCATGCACGGCGTCTTCGTTCTGCTCATCCCGCCGCTCGGACTGATGGCCGGCCTCGTCGGCCTGGCGTTCTTCTACCGCCGCGACGGCTGACCTTCCGCCGCTCTCGTATAATAAGAAGATTCACATTTCTCTCCGGAGCGCTCTGGGGAGGGGTGTTTCGGTCCTGAGGGCATGTCCACGGAAAGCATCGTCGTTCGCGGCGCGCGCGTTCACAACCTGAAGAATATCGACTTCGAGATCCCCCACAACACCATGACGGTGGTCACGGGCGTCTCGGGCTCCGGCAAGTCTTCGCTCGCCTTCGACACCATCTATGCCGAGGGCCAGCGCCGCTACGTCGAGTCGCTCTCCGCCTACGCGCGCCAGTTCCTGGAGCGCATTGAGAAGCCGGACGCCGACGTCATCGAGGGCATCGCCCCGGCCATCGCCATCCGCCAGAAGAACACCACGCGCAACCCGCGCTCCACCGTCGCCACCGCCACCGAGATCTACGACTATTTGCGCCTGCTGTTCGCGCGCGTCGGCCGCACCTACTGCTACAACTGCGGCGACGAGGTCAAGAAGGACACGGTCGACGAGATCGCCGAGGCCGTTCTCGCCCTGGGTGCGGGCACGCGGCTCAACATCCTCTTCCCTCTCCACATCCACGCGCAGAAGCAGCAGGCAGAGCCCAGGAAGCGTGGCGCGAAGAAAGCGGCCAAGCCGGAAGCACGCCCCGACGACGACCTGCTGCGCGACCGCCTGTTCGATCTCCGCAAGCGCGGCTTCAATCGCCTTTACCAGAACGGCCAGGTCTTCGAGTTCTCCACGCCGGAATCGCTGCTCGACGTTAACTTCCGCGAACCGGTCTTCATCCTGGTGGACCGCATCGCGGTCTCGCCCGAGATTCGCGCGCGGCTGGTGGACGCCGTCGAGATCGCCTACCGCGAGACCGGCGAGGTCGTCCTCGAGACCGCGCCGCGCGAGGGCGATCAGCCGCAACGGCTGCGTTTCGCGCAGCGCTTCGAGTGCAAGAAGTGCCACATCCGCTACGAAGAGCCGGAGCCGCGCCTGTTCTCCTTCAACAATCCCTATGGCGCCTGCCCCAAGTGCCAGGGCTTCGGCAACACCATCGATTTCGACCTCGACCTCGTCATCCCCGACAAGACCAAGACGCTCGCCGAGGGCGCCGTCGAGCCTTGGACCAAGCCGAAATACCGCCCGCTGTTCGCCGAGCTGAAACGCTTCGCGCGCGCCAAGGGCGTCCCGATGGACGTGCCCTGGGAGGACCTGCCACACGACCAGCAGCAGATGGTCATCGCCGGCGACCGCACCTTCGAGGGCGTCACCGGCTTCTTCGCTTATCTCGAGCGCAAGAAGTACAAGCTGCACGTCCGCGTCTTCTTGAGCCGCTATCGTGGTTACGCGACCTGCTCCACCTGCAACGGCTCGCGCCTGCGCCTCGAGGCGCGCCAGGTGAAGGTCAACGGCAAGAACATCTGTGAGGCCTGCTCGCTCACGGTCGAGGGCGCGTCGAAGTTCTTCAGCTCGCTGAAACTGACGAAGCAGGAAGAAGAGATCGCCGGCAAGGTGCTGGAAGAAGTCCGCGAGCGCCTGAAGTTCCTGCTCGACGTCGGCCTGGAGTACCTCACTCTCGACCGGCTCTCGTCTACGCTCTCCGGCGGCGAGGCGCAGCGCATCCAGCTCGCGACCTCGCTCGGCTCGCGCCTGGTCGGAGCCCTCTACGTGCTCGACGAGCCCTCCATCGGCCTCCACAGCCGCGATACCACTCGCCTGGTCAAGATCCTGCACGACCTCCGCAACCTCGGGAACACCATCCTGGTGGTCGAGCATGATCCCGAGATCATGCGAGCCAGCGACCGTATCCTCGATCTCGGTCCCGGCGCGGGCGAGACGGGCGGCAAGGTCATCGCCAGCGCGACCTTCGACGGCATCCAGAAACTCCCGCAGTCCCTCACCGGCCGATACCTCGCCGGCGAGCTGCGCATCCAGCCGCCGCAGCAGCGTCGCCAGCCCGGACCGCGGCAGCTCAAATTGTTCGGCGCGCGCGCCCACAACCTGAAAGGCATCGACCTCACGTTCCCGCTGGGGATGATCGTGGCCGTCACCGGGGTCTCCGGTTCAGGCAAGTCCACGCTCGTGCACGACGTCCTCTACAACGCGTTGGCGGCCGCGACCGGGCAGCTCGCTCCCGGCTCCGGCGCCGGCCACTACGAGAAGCTCGAAGGCGCGCAGTACATCAGCGAGGTCGTCCTCGTTGACCAGTCGCCCATCGGCCGCACGCCGCGCTCGAATCCAGTGACCTACATCAAGGCTTTCGACTGCATCCGCGAAGTCTTTGCCTCCTTGCCCGAAGCGCAGAAGCGCGGGTACGCCGCCGGGCACTTCTCCTTCAACATCCCCGGTGGCCGTTGCGACGTCTGCGAAGGCGACGGCACTGTCACGGTCGAGATGCAGTTCCTCGCCGACGTAGAGCTCATCTGCGAAGAGTGCAAAGGCACGCGCTACAAGCCGGGCATCCTAGACGTGCGCTACCACGGCCGCAACATCCACGAGGTGCTGAACCTCACAGTGCGCGAAGCCTTGCAGTTCTTCTCCGGCGTCCCCAAGGTCACCGACAAGCTGCGCATCCTCGAGGAGGTTGGCCTGGGTTATCTGCGGCTTGGGCAATCCGCCACCACCCTTTCCGGCGGAGAAGCCCAGCGCATGAAGCTGGCCGCGCACCTCCAGCCGCGCGCGCATCGCGAAGAAGCCGATCCGGAGCCGCGCGGCGGCGGGAATGGGAAGCGTCCACCGCGCAAGGGCATGCTCTACATCTTCGACGAGCCCACGACGGGCCTGCACTTCGACGACGTCTCCAAGCTGCTGGCAGCTTTCCGCCGGCTCATCGAGGCGGGTGGCTCGATCCTGGTGATCGAGCACAACCTCGACGTCATCAAGATGGCGGATTGGGTCATCGATCTCGGCCCCGAAGGCGGCGACCGCGGCGGCGAGGTCGTTGCGGTAGGCGCTCCGGAAGTCATCGCCAAGGCACAAAAATCCCACACGGGAAAGTGGCTCGGGCGCATCTTATCCAGTAACGGGAACTCTCGTTCCAATGGAAGCAAGTAGGTTCATCGGCGCGGGGCTTGCGCTCTGCCTGCTGGCCGGCACCATCGCGGCGCAGAGCAGCGGAGCCACCGTGCGCAAACGCCGGGTCCCCGCAGAGTCGACTTCGTCCATGGTCCGCGAAGCCGTCACCGCCATCGAGAGGCAGGACTACGCCACCGCCGAGGCCAAACTGAAGGCCGCCACCACCGCCGATCCCAAGGACTACCATGCCTGGTACTACCTCGGTTACGCGGAGAGTCGTCTCGCCAAGCCCGCTGAGGCTGCTGCGGCTTACCGCCGTTCGCTCGAACTCAAGCCTGACCTATTCGAGTCGAACCTCAACCTGGGGCTGCTCCTGGCGAAGCAGAACGATCCCGACGCCGAGAAGTACCTCCGCGCTGCGACCGCGCTGAAGCCCTCCGACAATCCCGATACCGGCCGCGCCAACGCCTGGATGGCTCTCGGACGCGTGGTGGAAGAGGCCAATCCGGACGGCGCTCTCGCCGCCTATGCCGAGGCCGCCAAGCTGCTCCCCAAAGACCCGGAGCCGCACCTTGCCGCCGGCGCCATTCTCGACCGCCAGAAGCGCTTTGCCGAAGCCGAGGCAGCCTTCCAGCGTGCCGCGGCTCTCGACCCCAAGTCGACTGACGCCTTGATCGGGCTGGTGAACGTGGCGACCGAGGAGAAGAAGTTCGCCGAAGCCGAGACCCTTCTCCGCCGCTATCTGGAGGCTGATGAGAAGAATCCAGCGGCGCGGGCGCAGCTCGGCCGGGTTCTCGCGGCGCAGAAAAAATATCCGGAAGCCGTCACGGAGCTGGAGGCAGGCTTGTCCGGCTCGCCCCAGGATCCCCTCCTGGCGCGCGAACTGGCCGCTGTCTATTCGGCCACCAGCCAGTGGACCAAGGCCCTGCCCCTGTATGAAGGGCTGGTCAAGCTCCAGCCCAACGACCCCGAGCTGCATCGCGTTTACGGCTTCGCCCTGCTCAAGCAGAAGGACTATCTCAGGGCGCAGCAGGAACTGATCACCGCCCTCAAGCTCGACCCCGGCCTCGCCGACGCCTATGGCGACCTCGCCGTCGCGGCTTCCGAGGGCAAGAACTACCAGCTCGCCATCCAGGCACTGGACGCCCGGACTCGCTACCTCCCCGACTCGCCCGGGACTTTTTTTCTGCGCGCCACCTCCTACGACCATTTACACCTGTTCAAAGAAGCATCTGAGTACTATAAGAGGTTCCTGCAGGCCTCGGCCGGGCAGTTCCCTGACGAGGAATGGAAGGCCCGCCACCGCCTGAAGGCTATCGACCCGGGCTCTCGCTGACCATGCGAGTCAAGGCAACCCAACTCGCGGCCCTGCTGCTGTGCGCGCTCTCGCTCGCGGTCGCGGACGACAAGCCGCTCGACGCCCTCAAGGCCGAGGCGCAGCGCGCCGACCACCCTCGTCTGTATGCCGAAGTGGTCCGCCGCCAGGTGGAGGTCGCCAACGATCTTTACACCGCCGGCGACGTCGCGAAAGCCGAAGCCACCATCAACGAGATCGTCTCCTTCACTGAAAAGTGCCTGGAAGCCGCGCAGACCGGCAAAGAGCGCAAACTCAAGAGCACCGAACTCACCCTCTACAGGGCCAGCCGCCGTCTGGAAGAGGTCCGTCGCTCGCTCAACTTCGACGACCAGCCCAAGGTGAAAAGCGCCGTCGACGCCATCGAGAAGACGCGCCGCGAGCTCCTCGTCATCATGTTCGGGAAGAAAGAACCGAAGGCTGACGAAAGGCCGCCGGAGGAAAGCCGGCAATGAGACGCTGGCTCGCTTTGGTCCTGCTGCTCCCTCTCTGCGCGCCCGCCTTCGCCGGCCGCCGCGATCCCCTGACCGAGGCCGAGGTCGACCAGATGCGGGAGATGGCGCAGGACGGTTCCAAGCGCCTCAAGCTGCTGTTGACCTTCGCCAAGGCGCGCATGCTCGCTATCCAGGAGCTGCGCAGCGACCCGAAATTCGCCGAAGGGCGCGGCCAGCGTGTTCACGACCTGCTCGAGGATTTCGCTGCGATCGTCGTCGAGCTCGACCGCAACATCGACCAGTACGCCGGCCAGCACCAGGACATCCGCAAACCCCTCAAGGAAGTCGTCGAAGCGAACGCCCAGTTTGAGCTCCAGCTCCGCGCGCTCAAGGACGCCGCTGCGCAACCGGAAAGCGCCTCCGAGGCTAAGGATTGGCGCTACGTCCTCGAAGACGCTGTCGATGCCGTGGACTCGAACGGCGACAACGCGCGCGCCACGCTCGAAGAACAGAACCAGCTCGCCAAGGACAAGAAGCTCGTCAAGCCTCAATGACCCGGCTTCGTGTTATTTTCTAGCCAGATTGGATCCCCGGCTCCTCAGCATCTTCCAGCAAGCGCACCGCGACCTGCGGCCACGCACCGCCGTGCCGGAGATCCACGCCTCGTTCTTCCGCTTCGCCAACGTCAACAACACCATCCGCCTGCGCGACGGTCGCGTCTACGCGCGTGTGTCGGACCTGCTGGAGGGCGCGCCTGACGGCGTGGTCGAAGCCATCGCCCACATCCTGCTTGCCAAGCTCTACCGCAAGCCCATCGGGCCGGCGCACGCCGCGCGCTATCGCAAGTACGTCTCCAGCCACGACGTCACCGCCAAGGCTCACCTCATCCGCACCATGCGAGGACGCAAGCGCCTGAACGGCGCGCGCGGCTCCGTCTACGACCTGCATGAGGTCTTCGACTCCCTCAACCGCCGCTTCTTTCACGGCCTGCTCGGAAGACCCCTGATGACCTGGAGCCGCGAGCGCGCGCGCAACAGCCTCGGTCACTACGATCCGGCGCATAACACCATCGTCGTCAGCCGCATCTTCGACCGGCCGCAGGTCCCCCGCTTCGCCATCGAGTACCTCGTCTACCACGAGATGCTCCACCTCAAGCATCCGGTCAAGCTCCGCGGCACGCGGCGCTGCGTGCACCCGGCGGCCTTTCAGGAAGAAGAAAGACTCTTCCCCGACCTCGAGAAAGCCAAGCAGTATTTGAAGCAGCTCTAGGCCGCCAGAGGCAGCGCGCGCTCTGCGCCTAACAGCTCTGCGGCGGTCGCGCGCAAGCGGTAGAGCTGGACGCGGTCGTTGGTCAGGCGTGCCTTGTACGGTTGCTCGCCCGTTAGGAAGTCCACGTCGAGACCCTCCTCCAGCGAGAGCTGGGCCACGTGGAGAAACAGCACGATCCCGGGCGACAGATCCTCGCGCGCGGGATCGTGCCATACCGTGTACAAGCGACGCACCTCCGGCTCGCGGAAGGTCACGAGCGCGGCAACGACCGAGCTGCCGAGTTCGATGGTGAAGACCTCGCAGCGCGGGCCGGAGCGGGAGCAGATCTCCAGCATGCACGCGCGGCGCGCCGCATCGGAGAGGACGTCAAGCCCGGATCCGGCGAATTGCGACGCCTTCCGCCGATAGACCCAGTCCAGCAGTGTCGCAGCGTCCCCCTGATACCGCTCGAAGGTGGCTCCCGCTCTCTCCAGGCGCTTCCTCTGCTTGCGCCCGCGATAATGGTCCTGGCGGAATCTCTCCGGCGTCGTTCGCGCGCGCCGCAAGACCGGCGCCCCCACCCAGGGCTCGCGCCTGCCGAGCGCGAGCGTGGCGTCTTCGCGGACCGCCGGCAACCAAAGTTGGCGGCCCGCCTTGCCTAGCTCCGCCAGAGCCAGGTCGAGCACTCTCGGATCGCCCGCCGTCAGAACGTCGCGGTAATCGAACAGCATCTCACCGAGGAATGTGACCCCGCCCCCGCCGCAGAACGCAGCCGGAACGATGGCGGCGCCGCAATCCGTCTCGAGCGCGATCACGTGCGGCCGCTCCCGGCCCCTCAGGTGGCGCGCTGCCGCCAGGTTCCATAGGTAGCTCTGGAAGACCGTCGCGCCCGGACTCCGCTCGAGCGACTGCCACAGCGGGCGCAGAGCCTCCAGTTCACGGGCGCAGGTGGCAGTGCGTAAGCGACGCATTCTGAAAGCGTTAGACGCCGGTCTCCCGCGCGCGGATGTGCCGCAGCTCTGACCCCACGCCTTTTCATTTCGTTGACCCCGCCTGGGCGCGAGGGGTATCATGCTAGTTGAAATTGAATTTCATTTTCAATTAGCTCTCCTCTTGCAGAGGCCCCCTTTGCTCCAGGCACTCATCATCACCCTCCGGGAGGGCGTCGAAGCCGCCCTCATCGTAGGCATCACGCTCGCCTACCTCCAGAAGATCGGCCGCCCGGACCTGCGCCGCAGCGTCTACGGGGCGCTCGGGGCCGCCTTCGTCGCCTCCATCGCCGGCGCCGTCCTGCTGGCGCGCCTCGAGGCCAACCAGGAAGTCTTCGAAGGCTGGATCATGCTGGCGGCCGCCTTCTTCGTCGTCACCATGATCGTCTTCATGATGCGCACCGCCCGCCGCCTCAAGGGCGAGATCGAAGGCAAGGTCGGTTCCCTCGCCGACCGCGGCTCCCCCATCGGCCTGTTCCTGTTCGTCTTCCTGATGGTCCTGCGCGAGGGCGTGGAAACCGTGCTCATCCTCTCCGCCGTCTCTTTGAACTCGAGCGAACTGATGGGCTTCCTGGGGACCCTGCTCGGTGTGGCGCTGGCCGTCATTTTCGGCGTCGTCTTCGTGAAAGGCAGCGTCCGCATCAACCTGCAGAAGTTTTTCAAGGTCACGACCGTCATTCTCTTCTTCGTCGCCTTCCAGCTCCTCGTCTCCGGCCTGCACGAGCTCTCGGAGAACGGGGTGCTACCCTCGAGCAAGCGGGAGATGGCGCTCATCGGCCCCATCGTCCGCAACGACGTCTTCTTCTTCGTCACCATCCTCGCGCTCGCTGCGCTCATGGTCCTGCTCGAATATCGCCGGCGGGTGCCGCAGCCGTCCGAAGCCGAGTCGCGCGCCGAGGAGCGCAAGCAGCAGTGGAAGGCGCGTCGCGAGCGCATGTGGATGGCTGGCGTCTACGCCAGTTCCTTCCTCTTCATCTTTCTCATCACCGCGCAATTCATCTACGCCCGGACGACCGACACGCTCTCCCCCGCGACCGAGGTCCCGCTCGTCCATGACCAGGTGTCCGTGCCTTTGGCCCAGGTCTCCGACGGCGATCTGCACCGCTTCGCCGCCACCATCGACGGCACGCGCATCCGCTTCCTGCTCTACCAGAAGCCCGACGGGAAGGTCGTGGCGCTCGCCGACGCCTGCGAGATTTGCGGCTCGGTCGGCTTCTACAAGGACGCCACCGGCATCATCTGCAAGAACTGCGCTGCCCCCATCGCGCCCATGTCGATGGGCCAGCCCGGCGGCTGCAACCCCATCCCGCTCGACTCCACCGCCACCGCCGACGCCATCGTGATCCACCGGGCCGACCTGGCCCGTGTGGCGGCGCACTTCCACGAGTGACGCCATGTTCAGCCGCCTGGTCTACCAATCCTTCTTGCGCCAGCGGCGGCGCAAGCTCTTGGCGGGCATTGCCATCGCTCTCGGCACCGCGGTGACCACTGCCATGCTGGTGGTCGCCAGCGACGTCGGCGACAAGATCAACCGCGAGTTGCGCAGCTACGGCGCCAACATCGCCGTCTATCCGATGGAGGACACGCTCGACGTCCGCATCGGCGGCCTTGACCTGAAGCCCGCGACCGCCGGCGCTTACCTTGACGAGCGGGACCTGGTGAAGATCAAGCAGGTCTTCTGGCGCCATAACATCCTGGGTTACTCGCCCTTCTTGCCGGTCCAGGCGCGCCTCGAACAGCCTGCCGCTCGCGAAGTCGAGGTCATCGGAACGTACTTCGCCAAGACCATCCCGCTGCCGAAGGACGAATTCACCACCGGCGTGCGCACCACGCATCCTTGGTGGAAGGTCCGCGGCGATTGGCCCTCCGATGACGGCACCGGCGTGCTGCTCGGGAGAAAGCTGGCGGCGGATCTCAAGCTCGAGTCGGGTTCCAGCATCGTCGTTGCGGGCCATACGCTGCGCGTCACGGGCATCCTCGACGCGGCCGGCGCCGAAGACGCCGCCATCGTCGCGCCGCTCGCCCTGGCGCAGCAGCTCGCCGGCAGGCCCCATGCGGTCCGCCGCGTCTTGGTCAGCGCGCTCACAAAACCGGAAGACGCCTTTGGCCGTCGGAATCCGTCCACCATGAACCGCGTCGAGTACGACCGCTGGTACTGCTCGCCCTATGCGAACTCCATCGCGCTCCAGATCCGCGAAGTCGTGCCGGGCGCGCAGGCCGAGCAGATCCGCCAGGTCGCGCAGAACGAAGGCGCCGTCCTGGGACGCATTCGCGGCCTCATGCTTCTGGTCACCCTCGCGGCCCTCATCGCGAGCGCCCTCGCCGTCGCCGCGGCCATGGCCACGGCCATCCTCGAGCGCCGTCGCGAAGTCGGCCTCATGAAAGCGCTCGGCGCGGCGAACGGCATGATCGCCGCCGTCTTCTACACCGAAGCGGGGTTGCTCGCGCTCGGCGGCGGCCTGCTCGGTTTCTATGGTGGCACGCTGATGGCGCAGCGCATCAGCCTGGCCATCTTCGGTTCCGGCGTCACCATCCAGCCGGTGCTCTTCCCCATCGTTATCGCCCTCTCGGTCCTCGTGACCTGCGCGGCCAGCGCCACCGCCATCCGGCGCGCCGTGCGGCTCGACCCCGCCGTCGTTCTGCGGGGTGACGCGTGAGCCGCGAGCGCATGTTCTTGCGCATGATGATGCGCTCCGCGGTCCGCGACCGCTCGCGCAGCGTGCTGGCGATGTTTGCCGTCGTGGTGGCCGCCGCGGTCACCACCGCGCTCCTCAACCTCTACGCCGACCTCGACAACAAGCTGCACAAGGAGTTCCGCGGCTACGGCGCCAATATCGTTGCGACCAGCGGCGGACCTCTTCCCGCCGGCACCCTGGCCCAGGTCGAGAAGCTCACGCCGCCCGGCACGACCGCCGCGCCCTTCCTTTATGCCGTCGCCAAGCGCTCGGATGGCAGTCCCATCGTGGTCGCCGCCACCGACTTCAATCGCGCCCGCACGCTCAACGGCTGGTGGGGCGTCACGTCCTGGCCGCAGAAACCTGGCGAAGCGCTCGTCGGCGCCCGTGCCCAGCGCCTGCTCGCCGGCCAGAATCAGGCCTTTGAATTGGACTATGACGGCAAGAAGCTGCGCGTCACTTCTGCCGGTGTCTTGACCACCGGCAGCGACGAAGAGAGCCGGGTCTACCTGTCGCTCGCCGACTTCGAAGCCTGGACCGGCATGCGTCCCAACGTGCTCGAGCTTGCCGTTCCCGGCAGCGCGCAAGACGTCGAGGCGGCGACCGCCACGCTCCGCACGGCGCTCCCCGGCGCCCGGGTGGAGCCTGTTCGGCAGCTCGTCGAGGCTGAAGCCAACGTGCTCGGCAAGACCCGGGGCGCTCTGCTCGGCGCCTCGCTCGTCGTGATCGTGCTTGCCACCATGTGCCTGCTGGCAACGCTGACCGCTTCGGTCCTGAATCGCCGAAAAGATTTCGCGGTGATGCGCGCCTTGGGCGCGACCTCGCGCACGTTGCACGCCCTCTTCCTTGCCGAGACCGCTGCGTTCGCGCTCATTGGCTGCGTCATCGGCCTGGTCCTCGGCATGGGCCTGGCCATGTGGATCGGCCATGCCAACTTCCACGCCGCCGTCACGCCCCGCTGGAGCGTCCTGCCGGTCGTGTTTGCCGGTACACTAGTGATATCCGCGATTGCAGCGGTCTTCCCCATGTTGATGCTCGCAAAGGCGCAGCCCGCCACGTTGCTGCGCGGTGAATAAATGTCGATCGTGCTCCAGGACGTCAGCAAGATCTACCCCGCCAAGCCGGGGCAGGACGCCGGCGAGGTGCGCGCGCTCGACCGGGTGACGCTCGAAGTCGCCGCGGGCGAGTGGCTGGCCGTCATGGGGCCCTCCGGCTCCGGCAAGTCAACGCTCTCGAACCTGGTCGGCTGTCTCGACCGCCCCACTTCGGGCAACATCCTGATCGACGGCGAGGACGTCAGCACGCTCTCGGCCGACGCGATGCCGCGCTTCCGCGCCGAAAAGATCGGCTTCATCTTCCAGCAGTTCCACCTCATCCCGCACCTGACCGCGCTCGAGAACGTGATGCTGGCGCAGTACTTCCACTCCATGACCGATGAGGGCGACGCCCTCGAAGCCCTGGCGCACGTCGGCCTGCGCGACCGCGCCAACCACCTGCCCGCTCATCTCTCGGGTGGCGAGCAGCAGCGGGTCTGCATCGCGCGCGCTCTCATTAACGACCCCAAGATCATCCTGGCCGACGAGCCGACCGGCAACCTCGACGCCGCCAACGAAGAGATCGTCCTCCGCCTGCTGCGCGACTTCCATCAGCAGGGTCGCACCATCGTGATGGTGACGCACGACCCCGTCGTCGCCCGCCTCGCTGACCGCCGCGTCGAGCTGCATCACGGCCGCATCACCACCAGCGAGACCTTCGCCATGGCAGACGACCAGCAGATCGACGAAGTCCTCGAGGAGATGTGGATTCTGCACGAGAATGGCGAGCCGGCCGAAGTCGGCCGCATGGATGTGGAGGGCGCCCTGCCCGTCTCCATCGCCATCGAGAAGATGTCGGCACTCGGGCTCGTCACCGCCGAGGCCCATCCGCCGCAGCCGCACGACCATAAGGACGTCCTCAGCCGCTGCCACGAGAAGCTCTGGTCGCACGGAGCGCCCATCGGCGATGGCGAGCTGATCGTCGAGTTCACCGAGAAGGGCCGGCAGCGCGCTGCCGACGTCATCCGCCGCCACCGCCTGGCCGAGCGCCTGTTCACCGAGGCGCTCCGCGTCGAGAACGAGGAGGAGATCGAGCAGCAGGCCTGCAAGTTCGAGCACATCCTCTCGCCCGAGGCGACCGACAAGATCTGCGCCTTCCTCGGACACCCGCGGACCTGCCCGCACGGCAGCCCCATCCCCGCGGGCGCGTGCTGCGCGGTGCAGTCCGCCCGCGCCGGCGACGACTAACAACCCCGAAAGATAGAAACGCGGAGGCCGGTTAGCCTCCGCGTTTCATTGGTGTTAGCTAGCTACACTTCTAGTAAAGCCTGAAGTTCACTTCCACGTTGATCTGCACTGCGACCGGCTTGCCGTCCTTCATCGCGGGTTCGAACTTCCACTGCCGCACCGCCTCGATGGCCTTCTGATCCAGGCCCATGCCGAGCGGGCGCGAGAGCTTGATATCCCGTGGGCGGCCGTCCGGGCCCACGATCAGCCACAGCACGACCACGCCCTGGTACTTCGCCTTGCGAGCTTCTTCCGAGTACTCCGGATCGGGCGCGTACAGGGCGCGCGGGGCGCTCACGCCGCCGCCGACCCTGAAGATGCCGCCGCCCATGCCGCCGCCCTTGCCCGGGCCGACGCCGCCGCCTTCACCCGAGCCCACGCCGCCGCCGGAACCCGAGCCGATGCCGCCGCCCGAGCCCGTGCCGTTCGACGGCGGTCCGCCGAGCTTCGCCAGCGGATCTCCGTAGTTCGGCATCTGCACGTTGGGCAGCTTTACGTTGTCCGGCATCACCACGGTCGGTTCGACCGGGAGCGCCGGGTTCGGATTGCGGATCACCGCCGCCGGAGGCGCGAGCTGCTGCATCGAGGGCTTCGGCAGCTTGCCCTTCGACGCCTCGAGCTTGTCGCGATCGCCGCCGCCGCCGCCGCCCGAGAGCGTATCGTTCTTCTTGGCCGAGATCGGCATCTGGTATTCCGAGATATCGGGAGCGACCAGCGTGACCTGCTGCTTCTGCACCTGCTGCACCACGGTCTTGGTGACCATGGTCAGCGCTACCACCGCTACGACCACTCCGATGTGCAGCAAGATGGAGCTGGTGACCGCGCTCTTTTTGTTGCTCGAGGTTCCCCAGATCTCCCGCACCTTCACGGGCTTGGAGGTCAGCTTCAACGGCGGAAGCTTTTCGGGGAAGAAGACGTCGCGCAGATTGTTCTTCAGCGATTCCCAGGTGCCTTGCTCGACGACGCTGTCGACCAGCAGGCTGGGCAGGGGGATGTCGACGTTCTGAGGCCGGGGCGTTAGGACCGAGTTCGCCATAACCGTGTTGGGTACCCTTCGATTCCCGCAGTTCCTTGAGAACTGCTGTTCGGTAAGGGACGCCCGGTGTCTCCAGCAAGTTGCCTTTGGTATCCGGATGCCAACGTGTGGGTACTTACGTTGCCATCCACCAGGGTGAGTTCCCGTACCTGCCACGATTAGATGCACGTCCGTCTCCATTCGGACCCCCTCCCCCGAGGTTTTCCGGGTTACCTTCGCCCGATGGACGCTCCCCGCCAACCCTCTATAATGTGGATTCACCACCACGTTCGGAGTTTGGATGGGAACGCCCCGCGACCTGAAGTCGACGATCAACCTGCCGAAGACCGACTTCCCCATGAAGGCCAACCTGCCGCAGAACGAGCCGGCAATGCTGGCGCGCTGGGGGGAAATGCGCCTTTACGAGCGCCTCCGCGAGGCCGGCAAGGGCAGGCCCCTTTACGTCCTGCACGATGGCCCGCCCTACGCCAACGGCCCCATCCACCTCGGCCACGCGCTCAACAAGTGCTTGAAGGACTTTGTCGTGAAGTGCCGTACCATGGCCGGCTTCGACTCGCCCTACGTTCCTGGCTGGGACTGCCACGGCCTGCCCATCGAGATCAAGGTCGACGAATCGCTCGGCCGCAAGAAGCTCGAAATGGCCCCCCTCGAGGTGCGTAAAGCCTGCCGCGCGTATGCCGAAAAGTACCTGGAGCTTCAGCGTGAGCAGTTCAAGCGCATCGGCGTTTTCGGCCGCTGGGATTCGCCCTATTCCACGATGTCGCCGGAGTACGAGTCCGTCATCGTCGAGTCGCTCTACGACTTCATGAATCGCGGCTTGGTCTACAAAGGCCTGAAGCCGGTCTATTGGTGCATCTACGACAAGACCGCGCTGGCCGAGGCCGAGGTCGAATACGAGGATCACACGAGCCCAAGCGTGTGGGTGAAGTACCGCATGCAATCCGACCCTCGCACGCTCGACGCGAAGGTCGCCGACAAGCGCATCTGGGAGGGCAAGGCCGTCCACACCATCATCTGGACGACCACGCCCTGGACCCTGCCGGCTTCAATGGCCGTGGCGTTCCACCCGGATGAGGTATACGTCGCGCTCGAATCGGGCAGCGAGATCTTCATCGTCGCCGAAAAGCTCGCGAAGTTGACGGCCGAGAAGTGTGGCCTGGCCGGCGCAAACGAAGTCGCCCGCTTCCCCGGTCGTGCGCTGGAGAACCTGTACTTCTACCATCCGTTCCTGCCGTGGGAGCAGCGCAAGATCCTGGCGGTCTTGGCAGACTACGTCGTGATGGACCAGGGCACGGGAGTCGTCCACACCGCACCTTCCCACGGCGCCGACGATTTCTATACCGGCGCGAAGTACAAGCTCGACCAGACCTGCAATGTCGACGAAGCCGGCCGCCTTCGCAATGGCCTGCCCGAGTACGACGGCCAGCAGGTCTTCAAAGCAAATCCTCACATCGTGGAATTGCTGAAGGCTCGCGGCGTGTTGCTGGCCTCGGAGAAGATCCAGCACTCTTACCCGCACTGCTGGCGCTGCCACAATCCCGTCATCTTCCGCGCCACCGAGCAGTGGTTCATCGCGATGGACCGCCCCTTCGGTCCACCAGTGCCTGATGTTGCCTCGTCGTCTCAGGAAGAGGCCAGAACACTGCGCGCCAGGGCGCTCCTCAGTATTCAGGATGTCATCTGGGACCCGCCATGGGGCGGGGCCCGGCTTTCAAACATGATCGCGTCGCGACCCGATTGGTGTATCTCGCGCCAGCGTGTGTGGGGCACGCCCATCGCAGTGTTCTTCTGCGAGGGCTGCGGAAAGCTTCTCGAGTCCCGGCCCGCACAGCAGGCCGTTGTGGACCTGTTCGCCCGCGAGGGTGCCGACGCCTGGTACAACCACGACGCCGATACCATTCTCCCCAAAGGAACGGCGTGTCCCTGTGGCGGCACAAAGTTTCGCAAAGAGATGGATATCATCGACGTCTGGTTCGAGTCCGGCGCGAGCCACGCGGCCGTCCTGAAACGCGAGCCCGGCCTGCGTTGGCCCGCTGATTTCTATACGGAGGGCGCAGACCAATATCGAGGCTGGTTTCAGTCTTCGTTGATGGTCGCGGTCGGCACCGAGTTCAAGCCCCCGTTCAAGCACGTGGCGACCTCTGGCTGGACGCTCGATCCCCAGGGACGTCCGATGTCCAAGTCGCTCGGTAACGTCGTCGACCCGGTGGATATCGCTAAGCGCATGGGTGCAGAGATTGTCCGTATGTGGGTTGCGTCGATCGACTTCCGGGAAGACGCCCACGTCTCGGAAGAACTCATGCAGCGCGTCGCCGAGAACTACCGCAAGATCCGCAACACCTTCCGCTGGATACTTGGGAACCTCGACGGGTTCGACCCCGCTCGCGACGCGGTGCCGCTCGCCGAGATGGAAGCGCTCGACCAGTACATGCTGCTGCGCACCGCCGACTTGGCGGCCGACGTGCTCCGCTCGTACGACGAGGTTGCCTTCCACAAGGTCTATCACGGCGTGAAGGACTTCTGCGTCGTCGACCTTAGCGCCATCTACTTCGACGTTCTCAAGGACCGCCTCTACACCTTCGCGCCGCGTTCCCAGTCACGACGCTCCGCCCAGACCGCCGTGTGGCGGATCGCGGAGGCGCTAGTGCGCATGGTCGCTCCCATCATGAGCTTCACCGCCGACGAGATCTGGCAGTACCTGCCGAAGGTCGCTGGGCGAGAGTCAAGCGTCCACCTTTCGGGTTTTATCCCGGCAGCGGAGCTCGTCGGCGGGGCGCTCGACCCGAAGCGCGCCACTGAGCTACGCGCGGACTGGGAGATCCTCTTCGCCGTTCGCGACGAGGTCCTGCGGGCGTTGGAAGCAGCGCGCGCCGCGAAGACCATCGGCGGCAGCCTGGAGGCGGAGGTGCACCTGGCAGTGGACGAGAACACGTTTGATGTCCTGCGCCGCAACGAGGCCTGGCTGCGCCCCATCTTCATCACCTCCGGCGTGACCTTCGAGAAGGACTCCCGCGGCAATGGCGCCACCTCGCTCCAGGTGCAGGTGAAGAAGGCGGCCGGCCAGAAGTGCGAGCGCTGCTGGAACTACTCGGTGCGCGTGGGCGAGAGTCCAGAGTACCCGACCGTTTGTGAGCGCTGCACCAGGACGCTCGACGAGATCACCGCGGGAGCCGGCGCCTGATGACCAAGCGGCCACATGCCATGCGACGCTTCTACTTTGCCGCTGCGCTCGTCGTCCTGGTCCTCGATCGCATCACCAAGTGGCTAGTGGAAGAACGCATCGGGCTGCACGACAGCATCCCGGTCATTCCAGGTTTCTTTCGCCTGACGCACGTGCAGAACCGCGGCGCCGCTTTCGGCCTTTTTGCCGAATCGCCTTCGGAGTGGAAGATCGCCCTGCTGGTATTGTTCTCGCTCGTGGCCCTGACGATCGTCTCCGCCCTGCTCTGGCGCAATAGCCACGCGCTCAGCATGACCGGAATGGCGCTCGCCCTCATCCTCGGCGGCGCAGTCGGCAATCTCTGGGATCGCGTCCTCTTCGGCCACGTCGTGGATTTCCTCGACTTCTACATCAACGGACACCACTGGCCTGCCTTCAACGTTGCCGACAGCGCGATCGTCGTCGGCGCGTGCATGCTGGTGGCCGAGATCCTCTTCAAGCAGGCGCCCGGCGAGCGCGTGGCTCAGCTATAACATCCATCCAGAGACATTGACCTGCGCTTCGCTCCGGCGGTATGCTCCGCCGCATAGCAGCCATCGGGGGCTGCTCCCACTCCGTTCCCCTTCCTCTTCCGGCCCCCGCGCTGCCTCCGAGGTTCGCCATGACCGAACGCGAACTCGCCAACCATGTCCTCGAAGCGGTGGACCGCGCCGCTTATCAGAACGCCGTCCACCGCGTGAGCCGCGTGCGCATCGCCGTCGGCGGCCGCCGCCACTTCGATTTCGAGTTGCTCGACCACACCTTTGCCGATGCCGCCCGCGGCACCGTCGCCGATGGAGCCAAGCTGCTCGTCAAGCTCCTGCCGGTGACGCGAACGTGCCACGGATGCAACCGCAGCTTCGAGGGCTCGGCCCGCGACCTCGGCTGCCCGCATTGCGGACACGCCTACACCGAAGCGGTCAGCGGCGAAGAGGTCAAGCTGCTGGATATCGAAGTGGACGAGAACTGACGCCCGCCCCGCGACTACGGCGCGCTCGTGCGCGCCGTCTCGGTCGGCGTGACCGCGTACAGCCGGCGGTAGATGACCGCATTGCGGTGGATGGCCTGCACGTATTCCCGCGTCTCGGTGAACGGAATGGACTCCACGAACTCCGCGATGTCGCGGTAGGTCTCTCCGCGCCAGTCTTCCACCCGGTCGCCACCTGCGTTGTACGCCGCCAGCGCGTATTCCACCTGGCCATCGTGCTCGTCGAGCATCTGGCGGAAGAAATTGGAGCCGAGCTGCAGATTGACCTCCGGCACAGTGAGCTGCGAGGTGCTGAAGCCCCGCAGTTTCAGGTGTTTTGCCACTTTCTTGCCGACGCTCGGCAGCAGCTGCATCAGGCCCACCGCATTCGCCCGCGATACGGCCGAGGGGTTGAACTCCGATTCCTGCCGGATCAATGCGGCCACCAGATACGGGTCCAGATTGTTCTCGGTCGAGTACTTCTCCAGGTCGTTCCAGTAAAGTCGCGGGAACAGGACCTCCCAGTACGCCCGCGGCATCTGCGCGAGGTCGTACGAGTAGTACTGCGGCACGGCGCGCTTCATCACCTGCAGCGCCCGGTAGTTGCGCCCTTGCGCTTGGTAGATGCGGGCGATCCGCCCTTGCGCCCAGTAAGTCGTGACCGGGTCGTTGCCCGCCGCCTGCAGCTCCCGGATGGCGAAGTCGTAGAGCGCGCCGTTCTCCAGCACCATCGCCTTCTGCACGCGCACGTTGTCCGCCGGCGGCGTGCGCAGGAACGTCGGCACCTTGACCGCTTGGACCCGCGTCAGAACCGCATCCCGGACGGGCGGGCCGTCGTAGGCCAGCGTCCGCAGTCGCTCGGTGCCGAGAGCGCCGTAGTAGAAAAGCCGATAACGCTCCGCGAGCCTCTGGTAGTACGCCTTCGCGCGCCCTGGCTCACCATCTTCCTCGGCCATCCGCGCGCGCCAGTACAGGGCCGACGCTACCTCCGTCCCATCCGAGTACTGCGTGATCTGCTCTTCAAACAGCTTCTTGGCCTCCGCCCGTTTGTTCAGCCGGAAGCTCAGCCACGCCGCCTTCCAGTGCGTGTACGACGCGTACTTGCCCGCGGGATTGCGCAGCCACGTCTCGTTATAGAACGAGAGCGCGGTCTTGTAGTCCTTCTTCAGCAATGCGCGATTGCCCGCGGCCAGCAGCAGCTCGCTCAACCACGGGCTCGCGGGCTGTGTGTCGCGCAGTTGGTTCAGCAACGCCAGCCACCGCCTGCTGTCCTCTTTCGACATCTCCGAGAGATAGAACAGCCGCTGCGCGTTGATCTCGTCGTTCGCATCGCCGATCTGCTCGAGCACCAGCCGCGCGTCCTTGTACCTGCCGGCCTTGTAAAGGGCGGTGCCGTAGGCCACCTGCAGCGCCCGCAGGTCGCTCGAGGGCGCTCGATCGACCAGAGCGCGGAATTCCCCGGCCGACGCCGCATAGCGCCGCCCCTGGTAGAGCAGTTCTGCGCGGCGTCGCTTCTGCTCGTACGCGGCGCCCGGCAGGCCCCCAGCCATCAGTTCGAGCTGTGCCGACGCCTCCGCCGCTTGCTCGCTCATCGGCATTGTGAAGTACACCACGCGGAACGCTTCCGCCGCTTTGGCGGTATTCCCCGCCTTCAGGTAGGCTTTGCCCAGCGCGATCTCCAGGTCCGCCTGCGCTGGACTCCGGCGCGACTCCAGGACCGCGGCCGCGTGCGACCCATTCCCCAGCGCGAGCAGCGCGTTCGCTTGCACGATGGCGGCGTCGGTGAGCAACAGCGAGTTCGGGTATTTCTGCGCGAAGGAGCGCAGCGTTCGCGCGGCGGCTTCCTGGTCGCCGGTCGCCTGCTGCGCCTGCGCTAACAGAAAGTCGGCATAGTCGCTCAGGTCGCCCGCTGGCCTCTGCGCGCGCACCAGCGCCGGGACCGCGCTCTGCGGCTGGTTGTCGGTGAGGTACGCATAGCCCAGCACCAGCCAGGCCAGCGCGCCGGCGTCTTCCCCATCGTGCTTGCGCGCGTAGCTCTCCACCCCCGCGTACGCCGCCGGGGAATGTGAGTCGAGCAGCTGCGCCGCCATCGGCTTCAGGTCGCTCGAGGCGACGAAAGTCTGTTGCAGCCGCGTGGCGCGCTGTTCGCGGCGCGCCGCCGGCTTCTGCGCGCTCTTCTTTTTACCGGGGGAGACAGCCGTCTTGCGCGACTTCTTCTTGGTGTGCGAAGGGGTCTGGCTGAGCGCGGCCACGCTCACCAGCAGGAGCACGAAGACGGAGACCAGACGAATGCGCACGTTCCCTACTGCGGAAAACTTTCACCCATCAGCGTTCGGTCGTTGTCGGCCAGGATCCGGACCACTTCCGCCATGAAGTAGTCGCCGCTCGCCGCCGGCGTCGAGCCATAACGCTTCTCATAAGTCGCGCGGCTCTTGTCGATGTCTTCTCTCAGGCGCTCGTACAGGTCGCGATTCTGGCGGCCCTCCTGCACTTTCGCCTGGTTGTATAGCTTGATCTCGTCGACCAGCAGCTTGGCGAAACGCTTCGCCTTCTTGTGTATCTCCTCGTCCCCGGGCGCGATCTGTGCTTTTTCTTCCGCCGGAGCCGGCGCCGCTGCGACGGCCGCCTTGGCCTTCTGCGCCGGCGGCGGGGGAGCCGGCGGAGGAGGAGCCTCGACCTGCTCCGGCGCGTGCGCCTCCGGTTCCGGGGCCGCGGCGGGAGCGGCGCCGCTCTTCCGCAGCGTGAGCAGCTCGAGCCAGAGCCCGGCGTCGCGCACCAGGAGCGTGAGTGCCGAAGTATCGATCTTGGAATGCTCTTCCATGCCGGCATCGGCATAGATGAACGCCGCGACCTTGTCGCGCACGACCAGCGGCAGCACCAGCGCGTTGCCGTCGACCGGGTTGCCAAAATCCTGATTGAACTGCGTATCGAACTCTCCCGCCGCGGCCGCGACCGGCATGCGGTCATCGTTCGCCCGCCCGATCAATCCCCCGCCGGTACCCAGTGTCACGCTCTTGATCGCGCCATCGTCGGCGAATCCGCGCGCCTGCCACCCCTTCGCTTCCCCGCCACGAATCACGAACAGCGCGACCCGCCCGGCGAACTTGGCGGCGCCATCCAGCAACGCCCCCAGGATCTCCGTCTGGGCGGTGCTGTCGTGCAGCGACGCCACCGCGGAGTTCAATTGGTCGGTCGGCGTTCCGGTGGGCGGACCGCTCAGCACCGGCTCCAGGTCGGATAGCACTTTCTCGATGACCTTCGTCCGCAGCTTCGCGACCTGCGCGTCAAACACCTCGTTGACGGCGCTCTCGATGATCTGATGGATTTCCTTGGATCCGGCCATTTGTCGGTTTGGGAACGCGCCGGGAGGCCGCGTCCGTGGGCGATTATATGGTGGATTCGCAGGCTGTCAAACCCCGCTATTCCACAATGATCTTTGCCTGCATGTCTTCGTGGCCGGCGCCGCAGATGATGCTGCACGTTACCGGGTAGGTCCCCGCCCGGCGGGCCTCGAAGACGATGACGGCGGGCTTTCCTTTCTGGACCGGTTCCTTGATCCCCAGGTCCGGCACGGCAAAGCCGTGCTGCACGTCGGCGGTCGAGACCGTCAGTTGCACCCGCTGCCCCTTCTTCACGCGGATCTCCGCCGGCGTGATGGTGTACTTCTTCATGACGACGTCGATCTTCACGTCGGGTTCCTTGCTACAGGCGGCCAGGAGCACGACTAGGGGGAGCAGTACGGCGGCGGCGCGCTTCATGCGTCCAGCATTCCCTCGCAGACAGTTTTTGGATTACCCGCTAGAATACTAGATTCACGACTGGCACAATTGTTGCATCCGGCTGGCATGGCGCTCATCCAATCCAATCAGGTAGGCGCGAACGCCGATGAAATGGCGCTCGTCCGTGCTGCGAAGCTGGGCGACGTCGCGGCCTTCGAGGAGCTCGTGCGGCGTTATGACCGCAACGTCTTCCGCATTGCCAACCACATCACGCACAACACCGAAGACGCGGAAGATGTGGTGCAGGAAGCCTTCCTGAAGGCGTACCAGAACCTCGACCGCTTCCAGGAGCAGTCGAAGTTCTATACCTGGCTGGTACGCATTGCGGTGAATGAGGCGCTCATGAAGCTGCGCCGCCGCCGCTCGGATAAGACCGTATCGATGGACCAGGATATCGAGACGGAAGAGGACACCATCCCGCGCGAGATCGCGGACTGGGCCCCCAACCCCGAGCAGCAGTTCAAGCAGGAGGAGCTGCGGGAGATCCTGAGCAAGACCATCCAGGGCCTCCCTCCGAGCTTCCGGACCGTGTTCGTGCTGCGCGACGTGGAAGGTTTATCGACCGAGGAAACGGCTGAGGCGCTGGACCTGAGCGTTCCCGCGGTAAAATCTCGGCTGCTGCGGGCCCGTCTGCAGCTCCGGGAGAGACTGACGAAGTACTTCAAGACTCCGAAGAACAAGGATGGCAACCAACGGTGACGTGCGCTGAGTTCCTGAAAGAATTGACCGATTACCTGGACGACGCGCTGGACGCGCGCACTCGCGCTGAGTTGGAAGACCACCTGGTCTGGTGCCACGACTGCTTCGTGGTTTGCGATACCACCAAGAAGACCATCCAGATCTACCGCGAAGAGAAGATCTACGAGCTCCCCGACGAACTGCGAACACGCCTCCACTCCGCCATCGCCAACAAGTGCCGCGCTACCAAGCCCGGTTCCGGCAGTTCGGACGAAAAGCGCAAGTAAGCCGTCGAGCTGCACCGCCGATGCGGCAGCTCCCTCCTCCCGGTCCCTCACCCCCTGGAAACCCTTTTTCCGCCATCCTGAATCTAAGTAGCTGGGCAGAGTAGCTCCTGCTCGACAGGCAGATTCCATTGGGACCATGCGGCCCAACCAAGGGGTTGAGATGATCGCGAGTCTGGTCGACATGTTTTTCGGCTGCTGGCACAAGAATTACAGCTTTCCCATCACCGCCAGGAAAGGTCAGCGCCGCGCGGGCGCAGCCGCGCTCACCGGCACCTACGTCGTGTGCCTCGACTGCGGCAGGGAGTTCCCCTACGACTGGCAGGAGATGCGAGTGATGGAAGGCGAGGGCCGGACCGAACGGGCGCTCGCCGCCACCGCGGAGTCGTACGCCGGGAAGTGACCGAAGGATCTTCTGGAGGCCGCCGGGCGCTAGTCGAGAGCTGCGCCGGCGGCATTTCCTTTGTCCGCCAGCAGCTCGTTCAGCAGTCCTAGCATGTCGTTGACCGTCAGGATCCCTTCGAGCTTCCCGCCCTTCACCACGATCAGCGCCCCGATCTTCTTGCTGTAGAGCATCGCGACCGCATTCTGGATGGGCTCGTCCGGACCGATGGTCAGCGGGTTCTTCGTCATGGCCACGGTGATGGGCGTCGCCTCGAAGATGCTGTTGTATTCCTCGGGCGACATCTGGCCCAGGATGGAGGGCGCCATGCGAGCGACGTCGCGATCGCTGATGATTCCGACGACCTTCCCTTCGCCATCCACGATCGGCACGTGCCGCTTGCCGGTCCGTCGGATCAGCAGCGCCGCGTCGATCAGACGCGAGTCGTCGGTCAGAGTCGTGACACTACTCGTCATGTAATCTCGCACGTACATGGGTCCCCTCAAGCTCCTGGAGTGCGGCAGATTGTAGCAAAGCTTTCCCGTACCCCCGAATATTTCTGCGCGCCGCGCCGACTTCCGGCTCCTCTCGCTGGCAAAAATCGTATAATGTGCCCACTCCCACTCCCCAGAGGTTCCCTTGACCGACGTCCATCCCAGCGTGCGCGAGATCGCCGTCCTGCAGGAAGCGACGGAGATGATCTTGTCCAGCGTGGATGTCGATACCGTCCTGCACCAGATCCTCCTCATCGTCCGCAACTACTTCGGCATCAAGAACTGCGCCATCCTGATGGTCGAGCAGCCCGGCGGCACGCACCTCTACGTCCGCGCCCAGAACGGTTACGACGCCGACGACTCCACCACGCGCCGCCTGCGCATCGGCAAGGAAGGCGTGACCGGCTGGGTCGCGCACAGCGGCATTCCGCTTTACGTGCCTGACGTGACGAAGGAACCGCGCTACGTCGCCGGCGACGTCGCCATCCGCAGCGAGCTCGCCCTGCCACTCGTCGTCCGCGAAGAGATCATCGGGGTCCTCGACATCGAGAGCGAGAAGCTCGATTACTTCACCGACGACATGATCGGACTGCTGGCTCTGTTCGCCGGTCAGGCCGCGGTCGCGCTGGAAAATGCACGCCTCTATTCCACCGAGCGGCGCCGCATGCGGCAGATCGAGCTCATCAACCTTATCGCGCGCTCCGCCACCGCCGCCAACGAGATCGATCAGTTCCTCATCACGCTGTCCGACCTGATCTACGACACGTTCGAGGGTACCGATGTCTGCATCCTGGTCCGCGAACACGATGGCAAGCTCGGCTTGCGCGCGCGCGCCGGCTCACAGGAGCACGACGAACTCGACTTTTCCGCTTCCGAGCGCGGCGGCATCATCGGCCAGGCCCTCTCCGCCCGCAGCAACGTCATTCACTCCGCGACGCCCGCGCGAGAAGATTGGCCCGTATCCATCCCCGGCGCGAAGTCGGAACTGTGCATCCCCCTGGTGAGCTTCGGCGAGACCCTGGGCGTCATCCTCATCACCCACGAGCGGGCCCAGTTCTTCACCGCCGACGATCGTGCCATCGCCCAGGCTGCGGCAGACGTCTGTGCCACCGCCATCAAGAACGTGCAACTCGCAGAGGAGCTTCGCCGCGTCACCTCCACCGATTCATTGACTGGCGTGTTCAACCAGCGCTACTTCCACACCGTGGTGGCGCAGGAGGTCACGCGCGCCAAGCGCTACGGCAAGGGCTTCGCCCTGGCGATGCTCGATCTGCGCGACTTTCGCCAGGTCAATGCCGCGCTCGGATTCGACGAAGGTGACAACGTGCTGCGCCAGGCCGCGCAGGCCATCAAGGGGCAGGTGCGAAGCATCGATACCCTCTGCCGGTACGCCGGCGACCGCTTCGCTCTTGTGATGCCCGAGACCGAGAAGGATCGCGCCCTCGCCGTCATCGCCAAGGTCGAAGCCGCCATCGCTGCCATCCAGTATCGCGACGGCCAGGCCACGCGCCAGGTCTCGTCCGCTTCCGCCACCGTCCACTACCCCCATGACGGCTCCACCGAGCTCGAGCTCATCCGCCTCTTGCTGGCTCGCGTCGCGACCGCCAAGGCGGCGTCCTCCGCCGCCAAAGCCTAAGCTCCCGCTCGATATTTCGCCTCTCCGGCTCTCCACTTCCCACGACCGCGCATCTGAGCAGGGAGAGTGTGCCCATGTCTACCGTGCCCGTCCTTCCCGTCCCTGCCCAACGCTGGCTCCGCCGGAATTGGCTTTCCAGCGTGATGCTGATCGCTTATCTGCTGTTCTCCATGCTCATCCTGGAACAGGGGCGCATCATCGAGGCGCAGCGCACGCTCATCCGGCAATTATTCGCGGACAGCCAGCAGCTCACAAAGCTCAAGGTCGAGCGCATGCGCGAGCAGCGCGAGCACTAAAACAAGACCGGCGGCCGTAGCCGCCGGTTCGTGGATTCTTTCCTTCTTCTAGTCCCTCTTCTTCAGAGTCGGACGCTCGTCGTCGTCCTTGGCGTCGCCCTTCGGTCCTGACGCCGTGGTCTTGCGCAGGGTCGGGCGGCTTTCCTTTTCCTCGACGACCTTGCGCCGGTTCTCGACCGCCGCCAGGCGCGCCTTCACCTCATCGAACTCCGAGGTGCTGACCAGGTACTGATCGCGCGCCGGGAGCACTTGCGCGATCTCCTTCTGCGTGTTGTCGATGCGGTCCGGCGTCGGCGGATGCGACATGAATGCCTTGGCTAAAGCTCCCGGCCGCTTCTTCTCTTTCGCCTGGATCTTCTCGAAGAAGCTTACGTAGGCCTGCGGGTCGTACCCCGTCTTGTACATGTACTCCAGGCCGAGATAGTCCGCCTCCGACTCGAAGCCGCGGGAGAACCTCATGAACGTCATCGGCAGAGCGAAGCTCGCGGCCATGCGCGCCGCGTACCCGATCCCGCCACCCACGAAGATGAGCGGGATCGAGGCGAAGTTCGCCCACTGCGACCGCGTCATCTGCCGCGTCGCGTGCCGCGCAGCCACGTGCGCGATCTCGTGTGCCATCACGCCCGCCAGTTCCGCTTCTTCGTCCGCCGCCAGGATCAGCCCCGAGTTGACGTAGAAGAATCCGCCCGGCAGCGCGAAAGCGTTGACCTCATCCGAATCGATCACCTTGATCGTGAACGGCACCTTCGCGTCCGAGTTCCGCACCAGATTCTGCCCGACGCGGTTCACGTACTCGTTGACGACTGGGTCCTGCACCAGCTTCGCGCTGCTCTCGACCATCTGGGCGTATTGCTTGCCCATCGCGATCTCGCGCTCCAGCGAATACCAGTTCCCCAGGCCGCGCTTGCCGACGCCGCGGTTCCCGATGGCGTCGATGTCGTCCTTGCCCCCGCTTTTCTTCTTGGTGTCGGCCTTCTCGGCTGGCTGCTCCGCAGGCTTGGTGTCCAACTGCGCCGGCTGGTCTGCCGCCGGCTGCTGCGGCTGCGCCGCCGTCGGCTCCGACGCCGGAGCATTCGACGGCTCCTGCGCCACCGCCGTGGTCAGGCCGAAGGTCGAAAGCAGCAGGATCACTGCCAGCATGTTGGCTCGAAACTTCATGACGATACTCCCTTGCAAGCCCTTCTCGATGTCAGTCGGAATAGCTCGATTATATGCCCGTTGGGATGGACTGCTGGTGATTAGACGCCCTTCCTCTCTCATTGGACGCACAAAACCAGTTCCGCCGTTATCCAGCAGCTCTGACATTTTCAACCCCCGCCAGGCTTGCTCCACTCGCCCGCGGCCCATATAGTTTCGGCCTCTGGCTTCCCGGAGGTGCGCCGTGCTCGACCGCCGTTCCTTCCTTCGTGCCGCTACCGGCGGCGCTGCCGCCACCGTGCTTTCCCCCGCCCTGCTCGAGGCACTCACCACGCCTCCGCCACCTCTGCCGCCAGAGCCGCTTTACCAGCAGGACGAAGAAGCCTACTGGGCCCAGGTCCGCCAGCAGTTCCTCATCCCGCCTGACGAGGTCTACCTCAACAACGGCACGGTCGGCTCTTCGCCGCGCCCGGTGCTGAAGGCGATCTTCGATGGCTATGAGGCTACCGAGAAGATGGACCAGGCCGACCCCGAGGATTACCCCATCTGGGGGTACGGGCCATGGAACGAGTTCCGCGACCCGCTCGCCGAATTCGTCGGCTGCCACCGCGACGAGCTCGCGCTCGTGCGCAACTCCACCGAAGCCAACAGCTACATCGCCAACGGCATAGACATGAAGCCCGGCGATGAGGTCCTGATGACCGACCAGGAGCATCCCTCCGGCCAGCATCCCTGGAACCTGCGCGCCAAGCGCTACGGCGTCGTGGTGAAGAAGTTCGATCTGCCCAAGCCGCCCAAGTCCGCCGCCGACATCCTCAACCGCCTCAATGACGCGCTCACCCCGCGTACCCGTGTCCTGTTCGTCAGCCACATCACGACCGTTACCGGCGTCGTCCTGCCGGTCAAGGAGATGTGCGCCCTGGCTCGCGCCAAGGGCATCCTCTCCGCCCTCGACGGCGCCCACGTCCCCGGCATGATGAAGCTCAGCATCCGCGATCTCGGCTGCGACATGTACGCCGCCAGCCCCCATAAGTGGCTGCAGGCTCCCAAAGGTTCCGGATTTCTTTACGTCCGCGATGAGGTCCAGGACCGCCTCTGGAACACCATCGCCACGGAAGGCTGGGACGATCCCACACTCAAGGCCGAGCGCTTCCAGCGCATCGGCTCCTCGAACGTCCCCTCACTCTGGGGACTGCGCGCCGCGCTCCAGTACGCGAAGAATCTTGGCATCGAGCGCATCGAGCGCCGCCACCGCAAGATGGCGGATTACATCCTCGCGGAGATGGTCCGGCGCGGCGCCGAATCCTGGACCTCGCCCGACCCCGCTCTGCGGTGCGCCATTGCGACCGTGAATGTGCCGCCCATCCAGCGCATGGACCTCGAGAACTGGCTCTGGAAGAATCGTCGGATACGCATCCGCGGCGGCGAGCCTTCCAAGCTTCGCCTCTCCACGCCCTATTACCTCTTGAAGGCGGAGATTGACCGCTTCCTCGCCGCCTTCGACGAGTACAAGAAGCTGAAAGGCCTGTAGGTCAGCGCGCCGACTGCACGAGCTTCTGCTTCGACAGTCGCAGGAACAGGATGGTCTTCGCAATCCACTCGCCCGAGCTGTCCTGCTCGGCCGCCACCTGGATCACGGCGCCCTCTCTCAGGTCATCGGCCGGCTTAGGCGCGCGCACCGCCTGCGGCACGGCGTCGGAGTACTCGTAGCGCGCCTGCGAGATCTCCACGCGACGCAGCGTCGTGCCGCGTCCCTTCACGTAGATCCACTTGCCCGGAGGGTTCTCGGCCGCCGCATCCACCACGCGGCCGGCGAACATGCCGACACTTCCGGCGTAGGTCGGGATCATCAGGCAGGCGGCGACGAGCACGGTGGCCAGCACGCGGCGCATGGCTACCTAGGATGCGGACGCCCGCCAAGCGCGCAGCCTAGTCGTAGTATTCCAGCCCGAGGTGGGTGATGAGCTCCTCGCCGCGCAGGTGTCGCAGCGTGTTCTTCAGCTTCATCAGCTGGATGAATAGGTCGTGCTCGGGATACAGCCCAGGCGCCGTCATCGGCGACTTGAAGTAAAAACTCAGCCACTCCTGGATGCCGATGCCCCTGAGCCCGGCCGTCCGCTGCGCCAGGTCGAGGAACAGCACCAGGTCGAGCACGATGGGCGCCGCCAGGATCGAATCGCGGCACAGGAAGTCGAGCTTGATCTGCATCGGGTAGCCCAGCCACCCGAAGATGTCGATGTTGTCCCAGCCTTCCTTGTTGTCGCCCCGCGGCGGATAGTAGTTGATCCGGACCTTGTGGAAGATGTTGCCGTAGAGCTCCGGGTACATCTCCGGCTGCAGGATGTGCTCTAGCACGCCCAGCTTCGATTCTTCCTTCGTCTTGAACGACTCGGGATCGTCGAGCACCTCGCCGTCGCGGTTGCCGAGGATGTTGGTCGAGTACCAGCCCGCAAGCCCGAGCATGCGCGCCTTGAACGCCGGCGCCAGTACCGTCTTCATCATCGTCTGCCCGGTCTTGAAGTCTTTGCCGCAGATAGGCGCCGAGTTTTCCCGCGCCAGCTCATGCATCGCCGGGATGTCGACCGTCAGGTTCGGCGCCCCATTGGCGAACGGCACGCCCTCGCTGAGCGCCGCGTAGGCGTAGAGCATCGAGGGCGCAATGGCGTCGTCGTTCTTCTCCATTGCCTTCTCGAACTTCGCCAGCGACGAGTGCACTTCCCCCGGCTTCAGGAAGATCTCGGTCGAGCCGCACCAGATCATGATCAACCGGTCGGCTCCGCTCTTCTTCCGGAACTCACGGATGTCGGCGCGCAACTGCTCCGCTAGGTCGCGCTTGTTCTTCCCCTTCTTGACGTGCGTGCCGTCCAGCTTCTTCACGTAGCGCTGGTCGAAGACCGCTTTCCGCGGCTTGATGGTCGAAAGGAACGGCTTCACCTTGTCGAGCAGTTCGGTCTCGAGCACGCCGGCCTTCTTGGCCGCGGTGTACATGTCGTCGGAGAAGATGTCCCAACCGGTGAACACCAGGTTGTCGAGCGGGCAGAGCGGCACGAACTTCTTGATGAGTGGCGAACGGCCGTCGGTGCGTTTCCCCAACCGGATGGTGCCCATCTGGGTGAGCGACCCGATGGGCTGCGCGTAGCCCTTGCGCACCGCCTCCACGCCCGCCACGAACGTTGTCGCCACCGCGCCCATGCCGGGGATCATCACCCCCAGCTTGCCCTTGGCGGGCGCGATCGCGCCGCCGTTACCAGTCTTTTCTTTGCGGAAGAGTGCCATGAATGTCCTGTCAGGATCGGAATGATTCCGGAAACCTGTTATCTTCTCGTACCGCGCCACGCTTGTAAACCGCAAACGCCATGGACCGCATGAATCGCGGGCTGGAGGGCGCACAGGAGCACTGAATGGAGAAGGTTGCACTCATCACCGGATGTTCCAGCGGCTTCGGCAAGCTGACCGCGGTCGCGCTCGCGCGCGCCGGTTTCCGCGTGGTCGCGACCATGCGCAACCTGGAAAAGCGTACTGCGCTCGACGCCGCCGCGAAGGAAGCAGGCGTCCAGTTAGACCTCCGCCGGCTCGACATCACCGAATACGACTCGCTCGCCGGCTTCGTCGAGCAGCTCATCGCCGACTACGGCCGCCTCGATGTGCTCGTCAACAACGCCGGCTTCTCGGTCTCCGGCTTCGCCGAGGACATGACGCTCGAAGAGATTCGCCACAACTTCGACACCAATTTCTTCGGCCACGTCGCCATGACCAAGGCCGTCCTGCCTCAAATGCGCAGCCAGCGCTCCGGTCACGTCATCATGGTCTCGTCCATGGCCGGCCTCGTCGGCCAGCCACTCATCTCCACTTACTGCGCCACCAAGCACGCGCTCGAAGGCTGGAGCGAGTCCGTCCGCATCGAGACGCAGTCGCTCGGCATCCGCGTCGTCCTGGTCGAGCCGGGCGCCTTCGAGACCGACATCTGGGAGAAGAACGTCGTGATGGCGAAGCGCGCCACCATGCCGGAGTCACCGAATTTCGAGCGCAGCCTGCGCTTCCGCGACTTCGTCCAGAAGAACGTCTCCAAGGCCGACGCGCGCCAGGTCGCCGACCTCATCGTCCGCATCGCGCAGGACCCGGACCCGAAGCTGCGTTATCTCATCGGTCGCGACGCCCGCGCCGCCTACTGGATGAAGAAGCTCCTGCCCTGGAAGCGTTGGGAGAAGATGGTCGCGAAGCACACGCGCATCGACGTGTGACTACTTCACACGGTGCTTCCACCGCGACCACACGAACCAGATCACGCCCGCGGCGATCATCGCGCCGATCACGATGTCGAACTGGTGGAAGTATTTCCCGATCGCACGCCAATTCTCGCCCAGCTTCATTCCGACGTACGCCAGCGCGAAACACCACGGCCATGACCCTAGGAAGGTGTAGACGTGGAAGCGCAACCGCGGCATCCGCGCGATGCCCGCCGGCAGCGCGATGAACGTCCGGATGACCGGCAGCAGCCGCCCGACGAAGACCGCGGCGTGGCCCCAGCGCGCGAAGAACCGGTCGGCCCAGTCGAGCTCCGTGCGTGAGAGCAGGATGTACTTCCCGTACTTCTCCACCAGCGGCCGCCCGCCGTAGTACCCCACCTCGTACGCGATCACCGACCCCACATTGCACCCGACCGCGCCCGCCGTCGCCACCCAGAACAGGTTGAACTTCCCCTCGTACACCAGATAGCCCGCGAACGGCATGATCAGTTCGCTCGGCAGCGGGATGCACGCCGACTCGATGCCCATCAGGACGACGATGCCCCAATAGCCGGTCGCCTCGATCACCCACTTGATGAAGACGAATATCGCCGCGAGGATCTTCTCGATCATGAGGGTCGTTCAGTAAGGCTTAGGTAGGATGCAGCTCAGGCCTGTGCCGCGCCGCCCACGATCTTGTCTTCGTAGGCGGAGACGGCGTCCGATACGTCCTTCTCGCAGTTCGCGCAGATCGCCTCGCCGCCCTCGTTCTCGACCCCTTCGCTCTCTACGATGATGGAGCCGGACGAGTCGTAGTCCTTCTCTTCCTCGTTCCACTCGAACGCTTCCTGCACGGTGGCGCCCGTGATGTTGCACCCCGTCAGCGTGATCACGTAGTCGTGTCCCCCGCAATGCGGACAGCTGAATGGTTCGGGCATGATCAAAACTCCTGCGATTCCTGCGTGAAGGTGTACCCGGGGAGCGTGGCGCCGTCTGCCGTCTTCTGGATCTTGACGCGCACCGTGTCGGTCGCGGCCGCTGCGGCGTTCGCCGTCCGCAGCATCGCGTACTGCGTGAAGACCTCGCTGTAGATCTTGGTCACCAGGTAGTCCTGGCCCGTCTGGTCGTTGCGCCAGACCTGGCCCAGCAGGATGGATTTAACGGACATGTCACTCCCTGAAAAGCACGATGAAGATAGACGCGCGGGCCCCTGCCGTCAAACTACTTGTCCGGCAGTGTCCCGGCCAGCAGCTCGCCCAGCTTCTCCGCCGGCACGCGCACTCCCACGAAGAACTGCCCGAACAGCGCGTAAATCGCCGAGACCTCGTCGAAGCGCATCTCGTAGATCAATTTCTTGAATTGCAGCGGGTCGTCGCCAAACAGGTCCACCCCCCACTCCCAGTCATCGAACCCGATCGAGCCGGTGATGATCTGCTGCACCTTGCCGGCGTAGCGCCGCCCGACCATCCCGTGCGCTTCCATCTGCTTCTGCCGCTCCTCAATGGGCAGCGTGTAGAAGTTCTTGTCCTCGCCGCGCAACCGGTTCATGGGATAAAAGCAGACGTAACGGTTCGCGGGGATCTTCGGCCACAAGCGCGACTTCATCGCCTCGCTCTGCCGCGCGATCGTCTCCTCGACCTCTTTGTTCCACTCCGGCGTGTGCGGCTCCACCCCGCGCTCGGCAAGCTGGCGGTAGAGCTTCAGCGACGAGTCATACAGCCCCAGCTCCACGACCGACAGGTACGAGCTCGCCGGCTCCAGCAGGTCCCACAGCTTCAGGTTCGCCATCTGGAGCTCGGTCGCCTTCAGCCCCTCGAACGAGTCGCGGAAGTGCGTGAACATCACATCGCCCTTGTGCCCCAGCATGGCGAACAGCGCCGACTTCCCTTCCTTCTCGAGCGGCGCCAGCCACGCCGCGGCTTCCTTCGTTGCGGCCTCACGCTCGCCCTTCGGCAACCGCTTCCACTCCGCCCAGCGCACCCGGAACATCTGGTGCAGGACGCTCGCGCCCTCCATTGTGAGCGGCGCTGCCGGTAGCTCCGCCGGCCGTACTCCTGTTTTGGTAGCCATTCACTCCCCTTGCGAAGCGTCCATTGTAATCGGAGCGCGCGGGAAGTTACTCTGACCGGGCGCCATGCTCGCCCGGAAGAAGAAAAAACAGGCCAAGAAGCGCGGGAAGTTCACCCCGCCCGATCCGAAGCGCGTCGCCGACATCCTGCAGCGGCTCGACCAGACGTATCCCGGCGTGACCTGTGCCCTTACCCACCGCAACGCCTGGGAACTGCTGGTCGCCACCATCCTCTCCGCGCAATGCACCGATGTCCGCGTCAACATGGTCACCCCTGTCATCTTTAAGAAGTACCCGACGCCGCAGCACTTCGCCGCACTCAAGCCCGAGGAGCTCGAGCCTGACATCCGGTCCACCGGGTTCTTCCGCAACAAGTCCAAGTCCATCGTCGGCGCGGCGAAGAAGATCGTCGAAGACTTCGGCGGCAAGGTCCCCGAAACGATGGAAGAGCTGCTCACCGTCCCCGGCGCCGCGCGCAAGACCGCCAACGTCGTTCTTGGCACTTGGTTTAAGAAGGCCGTTGGCGTCGTCGTGGACACCCACGTCCACCGCATCTCGCGCCGACTGGAGCTTTCGGACAAGGACGACCCCAAGAACATCGAGCAGGACCTGATGCAGGTCATCCCGCAGTCCAGGTGGATCGACTTCTCCCACCAGGTCATCCATCACGGCCGCGCGCTCTGCATCGCGCGCAAGCCCAAGTGCGCCGAGTGCCCGCTCGAGAACATCTGCCACGCCGCCGACAAGACCTGGTCGACTGTCGACACTCACCCCTGGGCCAAGCCCTAGAAGCGCCGGTGCCTCGCCGCCGCGGTGTACACTCGCGCCATCCACCTGAGGTACTCATGCGCGCACTCTTGCTGTTTGCTATCGTCTTTCTAATGTCCACAGTCCTTTTCGCCCAACAGGCCGGCGTCGTTACCGACCCGAAACAGATCACCAGCCAGAGGAAAGACCGCGTCCAGTCTTTCGACCTGGAGAAGCTCTACCTCACGCGCAACATCGGCGGCTCGGCCTGGTCGCCCGACGGCAAGCTGGTCGCCTTCGTCACCAACATCAGCGGCCGCAACAACCTCTGGCTCGTCCCTGCGACCGGCGGCTGGCCCACGCAGCTCACCGTCAGCAACCAGCGCCAGACCTCGCCGGTGTTTTCGCCCGACGGCAAGCACATCGCCTTCATGTCCGACTACGACGGCGACGAGCAGTGGGACATCTTCCTTGTCTCCACCGAGAACGGCGACGTGACCAACCTGACCAGCTCGCGCCTCGTCTCGGAAGAAGAGCCGGCGTGGTCGCCCGACGGCAAGTGGCTCGCCTACATCGTGAAGCCTAAGGAAACGCCCAACTACGAGATCGACCTGTTCGACATGGCCACTCGTCAGGCGAAGCACCTCACCAGCAACACGCCGAAGGAGCTCAGCAACTTCGGCGTCCTGTGGTCGCGGGATAGCAAGCACATCGTCTTCTCGCAGTCGCACGTCACCGGCAAGGACTCGAACGTCTTCCTGCTCGATGTCGCGACCGGCGAGCGCACGCTGCTCACGCCCCACCAGAACGAGCGTAAGCACGTCGCCAGCGATTGGTCGCCCGACGGCAAGTGGGTCCTGCTCACCTCCGACGCCGGCAACGGCTACGACAACGTCGGCCTGCTCGAGGTCGCGACCAGGAAGCTCGAGTGGCTGACGCAAGACAAATGGGAGATCTCCTCCGCCAGCTTCTCGCCCGACGGCAAGCTCGCCACCTGGACCGCGAACATCGACGGCAACCAGGAGATCTTCACCTACGACCTGGCGACGAAGAAGGCTTCCGCTTTACCGCTCCCGAAGGGTGTGAACTCGCTCGGTGGCGCGGAGTCGCCGTTCACCCGCGACGGCTCGCACCTCCTCTACCGGCACAACGGCGCGGCCGCCCCCGTCGACCTCTGGATCTCCGACGTGGCCAGCGGCCGCTCCACGCAGCTCACCAACAGCTTCGTCGCCGGCATCCGCGGCGACGACATGGTCGAACCCTACCTCGTGCATTACCCATCGAAAGACGGCAAGTGGCAGCTCTCCGCCTTCGTCTACGTGCCTTACAACCTGAAGGCCGGCGACAAGACCGCCGCCATCGTCTACGTCCACGGCGGCCCGACCGCGCAGACCATGAACTCCTTCAACCGCAGCATCCAGTACCTGGTGAACCAGGGCTATCTCGTCATCGCGCCCAACTACCGCGGCTCCACCGGCTACGGCAAAGAGTTCCAGGACGCCAACCGCTTCGACATGGGCGGCGGCGACCTCGCGGACAACGTCGCCGCCGCCGAATGGGTTCTTCAGACTGGCCTCGTCGACCCGAAGAAGATCGTCATCATGGGC